>JAFXFQ010000239.1 GCA_017520365.1 Clostridia bacterium | reverse complement strand
CAAAGCCGTTTTCTCGGCAAAGCTCCTCATAAACTCCGAGAGGTCTTTCAAAAAGCCTTTGGCTGCCCGAAAGTGTGACCGTTTTGCCAAGGCACAAGCAAAGAGGGATAAAAAAGCGAAGTGTGCTTCCGCTTTCTCTGCACTCAAGGCGATGCGGCTCGGTCTTCATAAATGCGCTGGGATCGACTGTTACCTTATCATTGTCGATACTGATATCAGCCCCCAATGCCCTCAGACAGTCGATACTTGCAAGGATATCCTCGCTGAAATCAACTCCCCAAAGAGTACATTTCTCTCCCGAGAGAGCGGAGGCAATAAGATATCTGTGAGCCATGCTCTTTGACGGCGGAGCATCCACGGCTCCCCAAAGCTTACAGGGTTTGAACGTTGCTTTCATGTTTTTCCTCGATAAAATAAAGCTTGACGGTGATCTTTAAGAGCAGCACACAGGCGGCTCGGCTTACTTCAGCCAATCGGTGCCGAAGCGCATTGCCAAAGCATCACAAAGAACTATTGCTGTCGCCGCAGTCTGCACGATACCTGCACGGTGAACGATGGCAGGGTCGTGTCGACCCTTAGGCTCAAGAGTTACTTCTGTCATATCCTTAAAATCTATAGTATTCTGTGGCTTGAATATGGTGGGGGTAGGCTTGACAGCCGTACGGAACATGATGGGCATACCGTTTGAAATACCGCCGTTTATACCCCCGTTATTGTTTGTTTTCGTTACAGCCTTGCCGTTTTCAATATAGACAGGATCATTGGCCTCGCTGCCACGCATATCGGAGATCGCAAAGCCTGCGCCGAATTCTATGCCCTTAACCGCGGGAATCGAAAACATCATATGGGAAAGCATACCCTCTAACGTATCAAACCAAGGCTCTCCAACGCCTGCAGGCATACCCAAAACAACGGTTTCCAAAACGCCGCCTACGCTGTCGCCCGTTTCCTGCGCCGCAAGAATGGCACCACGCATCTTCTCTCCCGCCTCTTCACAAAGAACGGCAAAGCTCTTTTCATTCAGTGCCTTGATATCATCCTGCAGATCCATCAGCTCTCTGTCAGAAATACCGCCGCATTTTTTAACGTGTGTGCCCATAAGTATTCCCTTTTTTTCGAGAGCATTTCTGCATACTGCGCCTGCAGCAACGAGTGCCGCCGTGATACGGCCGCTGAAATGTCCGCCTCCGCGAAAGTCCTGATAACCGTGGTATTTACACTGGGCCGTATAATCTGCGTGGGATGGTCTGGCAACGGTCTTCATCTGAGAATAGTCGCCGCTTTTTACGCTTTCGTTGGGAATAAGTATCGTAAGGGGGCTGCCGGTGGTTCTGTTTTCCCAAGCTCCGCTGACGATGCGGTACTCATCCTTTTCCTGTCTCGGCGTTGAGATCCTGCCGGCGGGGCGGCGAAGGTTGAGCATATGTGCTATGTACTCATGATCGATCTCGATTCCGGGTGCAAGTCCGTCAATGACCGCACCTATATATTCACCGTGGCTTTCACCGAATATGGTAACCGCCACGCTGCTTCCAAATGTATTTTTCATTAAAGAGCACCTTCCAGCGTACGTTTTGCCTTTTCTATAACCTCAAGGCATTTAATCTTTTTCATTTCAAATCTGCCGATCTCATTGACCGTAGTCACGGTAACGGTATCACCGTCTGCCTTCTTATCGTGAAAGGCAGCTTTGGCGATCTTTTCCCAATCATATTCGATCCTGCGATAGAGATCACATTTTTTCAGCACCTCAATCACCCTTGGGCGGATAGCGTCACCGCACATGGGGATCATACCGAGAGCGACACATTCGCCGTGGTAAAGCTCTGCCATTCCCTCGCTGCTCTCGATCCCGTGACCTACCGTATGGCCGAAATTGAGTATCCTACGAAGGCCTGCCTCCTTTTCATCCTCCTCCACAACGGACTTTTTCACCTTCAGGGAGCGGATGATTATTTCGTCAAGGCTACTCTCTATATCCTTATTTTCAAATATATCAAACAGCTCGCCATCACTTGTGAGAGCCATTTTGACAGCCTCGGCAAGGCCGTTTGATATCTGTCTTTTGGGGAGAGTTTTCAAAAGCTCGGGGTCGATAAGCACCTTTTTAGGCTGATAGAATGCTCCTACAATATTTTTTACTCCGCCGAAATTGACAGCAGTTTTTCCTCCGATGGAGGAATCTATCTGAGAAAGGAGGGTGGTGGGGATATTGTAGAAATCAATGCCCCTCATATATGCCGATGCGGCAAAGCCGGAAAGGTCACCCACAACGCCGCCGCCGACGGCAACCACGCAATCCTTACGTGAAAATCCGCAGTCCAGCAACTTTTGCAAAAGCTTTGCAAACATCGGAAGGCTTTTGGAGGCCTCGCCCTGCTCCACTACGCAGACGATACCCTCTTTACATTGCTCCGCAAGCTTTTTTGCGTATTCCGAAGGCACTCCCGAATCTGTCACAACAAGAACGCGTCTGTCCAAGTTCAGATGATCCTTTGCTTTCTCAATAATGCCCCTCTCCACGACGATATCGTAGCTGTCAGAACCCAAATTCATTCGTATGGTCATTTTCTTCACCTTATATTTCGGTGTGGGGCCGGAAGAGCCCCGCCACCTTAACTGTATCGCAGACACTGCCAAGCTCCCCGAGCATTTTCTGTCCGTTTTCGCCGTCAACCGTTCCGTGCAGCTCAATATAGAAATAGTACTGCCAGGAGTGCTTTTTCATAGGTCTTGAGCGAAGAGCCGTCATATTATAGCCGTGCTGTCCGATAATACTGATGGCATTTGCAAGTGAGCCTGCCTCGTGCTTTACAGTAAGCATAAGGACGGTGCTTGAGAGCTGGTCGGCAACAGGTCTCACCTTTGAAAGAACGGCAAAGCGGGTTGTGTTTTCACCGCTTTTATTTATATTCGCCTCGATGACCTTGAGGCCGTAAAGCTGTGCGGTCTCAACGCTGGCAATGGCACCGAGAGACTTATCATCGGCTTTTGCCACTGTTTTTGCGGCAAGAGCCGTGTTATTTGCCTCCTCTGTTTCAAAGCCTCGCATCTCGATATAATCGTGGCACTGGCTCAGCGCCTGAGGATGGCTGGTTACCTTTTTGATATCATCAACAGAGGCACCCTGTACACCAAGGAGATTCTGATGTATCTCCAGCTCGTAGATGCCACTTATATAAAGGGGGCCGGAGAAGATAAGGTCAATAGTCTGACCGACCTCGCCGGAATAGCTGTTCTCAATGGGCAATACGGCAACGTCAGCCTCACCGCTGACGACAGCGTTATAAGCCGCCTTGAAATCACTGTGGGAGATACGGTTGCCCTCGGGGAATATACGACCTGCCGCAATATGAGCAAAGGCACCCTCCACGCCGCTGTAGGCCACCTTAAGGCCGCTTTGCATACGGTACTGATATGAGCGTGATATCGACATAAGATTTTTCAGATAATCGATATAATAGCCCTTCAGAACCCTGTCCGAAACGTATTCAGAGTTACGGTCTATGACCGCAGACTCCCGCTTTTCATCGAGGACGGGAAGTCCGTGCTCCTTTTTATACTCGTACACATCCTCGACCGCTCTCATGCGCTTCACGAAAAGCTCTGCCATCTGAGCGTCCGCCTCGTTTATGATACGCCGTGCTTCTTCCAATTTGTTTGCCATCTTTATGACCACACCTTTCCTTGCATTTGTGCCGACTCCTTGAATTCTTTGTTGCTTGCAAAGAGTGGCACAAACGCGGCTTGAAATGGCAACGGTACGATCTGTACCTGCGTTATTCTCAAGCCTTACACCTTCAATTGATTTTTACAGCTTTTCAGCAATATCGAGAATAAGTCTCTCTGTTTTTTCCCAGCCGAGGCAGGGGTCGGTAATAGATTTACCGAACACGTGCTCCTCAGCCTTACAAGCGCCGTCCTCAATGTAGCTTTCGATCATAAGTCCCTTTACCAGGCGCTTGATTTCGTCATTCTGGTTTCTGCTGTGTACGATATCCTTTGCGATACGCACCTGCTCCAGGTGCTTCTTACCGGAATTATTGTGGTTTGTATCTACGATAACGGAAGGATTTGCAAGATTGGACTTTTCGTAGAGCTCCTTCACGCGGAGAAGGTCCTCGTAGTGGTAATTGGATGCACTTCTGCCTGCATAGTCGATATATCCGCGAAGGATGGCGTGAGCATAGGGGTTGCCCTCGCTTGTCACTTCCCATCCGCGGTAGATAAACGTGTGGCTTGACTGAGCCGCAACGACAGAGTTCATCATAACGCTGAGATCGCCGCCCGTGGGATTCTTCATACCGACGGGAGCACCGATGCCGCTGGCGGTCAGTCTGTGCTGCTGATTCTCAACGGAGCGTGCACCGATAGCCACGTATGAAAGCAGATCGGAAAGGTAGCGGTAGTTCTCAGGATAGAGCATTTCATCTGCACAGGAAAAATCGTAATCACGAAGAGCCGCCAAATGAAGATCTCGGATAGCAACGATGCCCTTATACATATCGGGCTTTGCCTCGGGGTCGGGCTGATGGAGCATTCCCTTGTAGCCCTGACCTGTTGTTCTCGGCTTGTTTGTATATATACGGGGGATGATGATTATCTTATCGGATACCTGCTCCTCGATCCTGCGAAGGCGGGATATATATTCAAGAACAGGCTCACTGTGGTCTGCGGAGCAAGGGCCGATAATAAGAATAAACTTATCGCTTCTGCCGTCAAATACGGCACGAATGCTCTCATCACGTGCGGCCTTGACCTGAGCCATGCGCTCGGTCAGGGGATATTCTTCTTTAACCTCCTTGGGAATGGGAAGCTTTCTGTGGAAATTCATCTGCATTGTTATATACCTCTTTTCAGAATAGTTATAAATTCAAAATAAAAAGTCCGCCTTCCGATGCTTGAATGCACGACGAATGCGGACTATCCGTATCTTGTGATTCAAAGGCCCTGATTATGCTTTGAACCCACAATATCGCGGACAGCCCGTCATAAAAAAGTAAAAGAAATAAAACAGCTTTCGGAAGGTCATTTCACTTTCTCCTTTTCATTTCAAAAAATTAAAAGCCCGCACGCCCAAGCTCTTAAAGCATAGCAAATGCGGACTGACCGTTTTTGTCTTAACCAAAGATCATGCTTCGGTGTTCACAGAAGACGGGCAGCCCTTTTTAAAGAAAAAATAGTAAAAGTAAAACTGTTTATTCATCATTTCGGCTACCTCTCTGTGATTTGTTGTTAGGGATTATAGCACAGTATACAAACGATGTCAATATTATTTTGAATTTTTGGAACAATTTTATTCTTTTAATACCTGACGGTTCAAAGCTGTGTTATACTTAAAGCAAAAAAACAGTCAAAACAAGCTGAGGATAATATGGCAACTATTGAAGAAGCATTTTCAAGACTATCCGGCTCTCCCTTCAGGTCAAAATTTCATTTAACAAAAAGAGATAGGGAATATATTTCGAAAAAGGGGCTTGAGGTGATCCGCCGCCACGCCGAGGATTTTATAAAAGAGCGCCTCGCACCTGCAGATATCCCCAACGACGGTAAGCAAACACCTATGCGCGGACACCCGGTTTTTATAGCGCAGCACGCCTGCGCCTGCTGCTGCCGAGACTGCCTTTTTAACTGGTATAAGGTAAAAAAAGGCCGTGAGCTGACCGATCTGCAGCAACAAAAGATCGTCAATCTACTGATGGCGTGGATAGAAAAAGAAATTTAACCGATTTGATGCTTCGGAGCTTGAAGCTTTAGCTGCCCTCGCGCCCCCGCTGTGCGGCAAAAGGAGTTTCGCCATCTGCGGATGGCGACAAGGGCTCCGCGCCCTTGACGGGAACCCCCAAAAGCTCGTAAACTCACTTTCGGGGAACCCCTACGACTGCGCCACCTTTTGAGGAAATTGGACGAAAACT
>JAFXFQ010000238.1 GCA_017520365.1 Clostridia bacterium | reverse complement strand
TTCACCGTCATCGGTGCCGCCCATACTGGCCATTCCCACAATCTCTCTGCCGGCAATGCCCTTACTGCGGCGGTTGGCCTCAATAAGGTCGCTGAGATAGCGGTGCAGCTTGGAAGCCTTTTTCAAAACGCACCCGAAAGCTGGATCATCGGTCAGAACATTCTCTTTTTCGATTCTGCCACCTTCCTTGCCTACAACCAGAATATGAGAAGCCTTGTGGTGGACAAGATACAGAATGCGGATATGATAATCTTCAACCGTATCACCGACGTAATGGATACCATGGATTTTCACAAGGTAGTCCGCGGTCTGTCAAGACAGGCAAGCATTATCTACGAAAAGGCGACAGGAGAGATCGCCTACGATGAGATAGAGGATCCTCTGCCCTTTGATAAGGAGGCAGATGTTATCGTTATCGAGGACCGTGACTACGCCCTCTTCTACCGCGATCTTTGTGAATGTATGCCCGATTACAACGGCAAGACCGTTCGCTTCAAGGCACTTGTGGCTAATGATCCCTCCCTCGGAACAGGAACTATGCTTGTGGGTCGCCACGTTATGACCTGCTGTGCAGACGATATCACCTACACGCCTATGGTGTGCAAGTGGCCTAAGACCGATAGCTGGAAGAGCTACGATTGGGTAACAGTCGAAGGCAGGATTGAAATCAAGCATCATAAAATGTACGAGGGCCAAGGCCCCGTGCTTATGGCCAAAAAGGTAATAAGCGCCACTCCCGCTGAGCC
Organism: Clostridia bacterium; assembly: GCA_017520365.1. Taxonomy (GTDB): domain Bacteria; phylum Bacillota; class Clostridia; order Oscillospirales; family CAG-272; genus Avispirillum. Next base: position 1,809 of record JAFXFQ010000238.1, on the reverse strand, counting down.
CCCCGTTGCAACCTTCTATTAAAAACAAAGGCAAAAAATAATGCGAACGAAAAAAGCCTCATAAAACACGGAAATCCGCCGAAAAATCGGCGGATTTCCGTGTTTTTGATCTTAAATTGCCGGTATTCTTGACCTGTCTTTTGATCGCGGCTTTTTTACTGCTCTGCGTTTTCATCAAGGGTGACGAACTTGGTATAACGGCCAAGCCATCCCATATTAACTGTACCCGTGGAGCCGTGTCTGTTTTTGGAAATGATGACCTCAGCCACGCTTTGTGGGGCATCCTTATCCTTATTATAATACTCGTCACGGTATAGGAAAAGAACGATATCCGCATCCTGCTCGATAGCACCCGAGTCTCTCAGGTCAGAAAGCATAGGACGGTTACCCTGTCTTGACTCCGCACCACGGTTCAGCTGAGCACAGCAGATAACGGGCACGTTAAGCTCCTTTGCCATAAGCTTAAGGTTACGGGATATCTCCGTTACCTCCTGCACTCGGTTATCTCGCTTCAGCTCAGACTGCATAAGACCAAGGTAGTCAACAATGACAAGTCCACGGTCCTTGACTCTTCTCAGCTTTGACTTCATACCTGATACGGTGATATCGGAGGTGTCGTCTATAAGTATACGTGTTTCCGAAAGCTCGCTTGCCGCGTGGGCAAGTCTCTGCCAGTCATCATCGGAAAGCTCGCCGGAGCGGAGCTTCATATTATCAACCAGTGCTTCTCCGGAAAGAAGACGGGTGACAAGCTGCTCTGCCGACATCTCAAGAGAGAATATACAAACTGCCTTGCCCGTTCTCTTGGCGGCGGAGACCGCAAGGTTCAGAGCAAACGCAGTTTTACCCATACCGGGGCGGGCGCCCACAAGAACAAGGTCGGATTTACCCATACCGATGATCATTTTATCAAGGGCAGGAAAACCTGTCTGCATACCGAGGGTGGCCTCTTTATTGACTGCCAGCTCCTGCAGATGCGCATAAACGCTGAGGAGGGCATCCTTGATCTCAACGAAGTTTTTATTTTCCCTCTTCTCGGCGATGCCGTATATCTTCGCCTCTGCCGCCTCAACAAGCTTCGGCGCCTCATCTGCCTCAGTATAAGCGGACTCCGCCACGTCATCGCATATATCGATAAGCGAACGGAGAATGGCCTTGTCTCTTACGATCTCTGCATAGTCCTTTATGTTGGAGGCTGTGGGCACCGTTTCCGCCACAAGACGGATGTATTCCCTTCCGCCTGCCTCATCGTATACGCCCTGATGTACAAGCTCCTCGATGAGGGTGACCACGTCGATGTTCTTACTGCGGATATACATTCCCTGCATACAGGAATATATGCTCTTATGCTCCTCAAGATAAAAGTCATCTGAGGAAATGATGCCCGCCACAACGTCAATGGACTGGGGATCTATGAGTATGGATCCGAGAACAGACTGCTCCGCCTCAAGAGAAAAGGGCAGCTTTCTGTCTATCTGATTATTCATAACTTCAATTAAGCCTTTCTTTGCATTTGTGCCTGTTTTATAAATTTGCCCCCGCTCTTGCATTATTCCGGCTTATGGCAAAAGGCACAAATGGTGGTCTGAAAAGATCAGACTTGCACATTATGATCTCGTTATTTTCAGACCTTATTCGTGAACTACAAGATTGATCTTGCCTGTGATCTCGGGATAGAGCTTCACGTCAAGAGAGTAGGATCCAAAGGCCTTGATGGCACCGTCGGAAACGATCTTTCTCTTATCTATCTCGATGCCTGCCTGCTCCTTGAGCGCCTTTGCGATATCCTGAGTCGTGATGCTGCCATAG
>JAFXFQ010000237.1 GCA_017520365.1 Clostridia bacterium | reverse complement strand
TCACGCGCCGCAGGCGTGCATCACAGACCGAAGGTCGACATCACGCACCGAAGGTGTGCATCATGTTCCAAAGGAACGCATCACTCAAAAAAGCCTAATTTGTCCGGTAGACAAATTAGGCTTTTTTGTTGGAGCGGATTACGGGGCTCGAACCCGCCACCTCAACCTTGGCAAGGTTGCGCTCTACCAAATGAGCTAAATCCGCATATGGTGCCTCCGGTCGGAATCGAACCAACGACACGGAGATTTTCAGTCTCCTGCTCTACCAACTGAGCTACAGAGGCGAACTTTTCTTTTAAGAAAAGTGGCGACCCGAAGGGGGCTCGAACCCCTGACCTCTAGCGTGACAGGCTAGCGCTCTAACCAACTGAGCTACCGGGCCATTTTGAAAGGCTTTTAACCAAACTTACTTTTTCAAGCTTCATCTCAAGTTCGCACTCGCGATGTCCGGTTTGGCTGTCGGCCTTCCGACTGGTGGAAACAATAGGGCTCGAACCTATGACCCTCTGCTTGTAAGGCAGATGCTCTCCCAACTGAGCTATGCTTCCATTTTCTGCTGTCCTTGTCGACAGCTTTTGTATTATAGCAAACACTTTTCCGTTTGTCAACACTTTTTTTGAAAAAAATAAAAAATTTTTCAGAAGCGTTTTTAGCTGAATTTGAATCCATATGCATACCAAAGAAAAAGAAGAATTCCGCCAAAGGGCGGAATTCTTCTTTAATCATTCATTTCTTCTTACATCTTGCAACGACGTGCCATCTTAAGCAATCCTCGCAAGGCTCGGAGAAATCATAGCCTCCGAAAATACCGATCACCTCAAAGCCCGCCTTCTCAAGAGAAGCCAAAAGAGCTTCCTTTTCATAGCACCGCTCTCTGATGGTCTCGTCGCTCCTTCTCCAAAGCCCGCTCTCCGTTTCCTCAAAAACAGACAGATTGAATGAGCAAAGCCCCTTTTCCTTATCGTATTCGTTCTGCCAGCACACCGTCACGCCCTCGTCCTCAAGAATATAATCGTTATTGCCGTAGAAGCTTTCAAATTTATGGGGTGTGTTCACGTCGAAAAGGAACAGGCCGTCGGGATCAAGATAATTGTGCACGGTCCGAAAGCACTTATCTATATCCCCCTTCCCCGTCAGGTGGTTTATTCCGTCAAGACAGCAGGTAACTGCACTGACCGTGCCGTAAAGCTCAAAGCTTCTCATATCCTGCAAAAGCCAGAGAATATCCTCTATCTCCTCATCATAGCAGCGGTCCTTGGCAGCGGTGAGCATATCGATGCTCATATCGATGCCCGTCATATCATAGCCGCGGCGGTGCAATTCAAAGGTCATAGCCCCGGTGCCGCATCCGATATCTGCCACGCTTTCTATATTGTTACCGAATTTTTCAAAGCAGGCCTCCATGTAGTCGGCCCAGGCTTCGTAGTCGGTCTCGCTGTTCAGTATATCATAGCCCGAAGAAAGGGCTGAGTATGAATCGTATGCCATAATTTGCTCCGCTTTAAAACATATTTGCAATATCCTCGGCAGATGCACCGTGGATGTATTTATTTACGTCAGAAAAAGCAGAAAGAAGCTCTTTCTTTTCAAGCGACGTGCCCGCAAGGCCCCTCTCAAGAAGGAAAATATCGCCCGTGGCGAAAAAATCGCCTTGAATCTTTATTTCTTCAATAATTCCCTTTCTGGCGGTGTACGTTATCTCCACCGTGCCGAAGGGAAATCTTGCGACTGCCGAATCGGAAAAGCGAGGGCTTTCGCCAAAGTTCCACTCCCACGCGGAATACTTTCTCTCTGCCATATCCCCAATGGCCGCCGCCTCCTCGGGAGTGATACGGGTGACGGCACCCTCGGCGCATTTTTCCACCAAAGCGCAGGCAAACTCCTCAGCGCTGTCGGGTCCGCGGTAGCCCTCCATTTTTGAAATATTTGCAACACGGCTGCGAACGCTCTTTATGCCCTTGGACTCCAGCTTTTCCTTTTTGGGATTCAGTGCACCGGCAAGGGATGCCATATCGGCGGAGAAAAGAAGAGTGCCGTGGTGGAGGAGCCTTTTTCGTCCGTCTCTGCAATTGTAGACACACTGGGCGTTTCCCGAAATTTTAAATCCGTCCGCCTCGATATCGTTTCTGCCGTTGGCCCTCGCTTCGATTCCAAATTCGGAAAGTGCCGCCGTTATTTTCTCCATAAAGGGATAGAAATTTATGCTCTCCCCCTCCTCGGCATCGGTGATAAAGGTAAAATTCACATTGCCGGGATCGTGGAATACGGCGCCTCCGCCTGTCAGTCTGCGGACTATGCTAATGCCGTTTTTTTCGCAGAACTCAGCGTTTATCTCCCCGTAGGCATTCTGATTTTTGCCGATTATGACGCTTTTGGCGTTCCTCCAGACCATAAAATAATCAGTGGCACCGTTTTCAAGAAGATATTCCTCTGCCGCAAGGTTAAAGAACGGATCAAGCCCGTCGTTATATATCACTCTCATTTCCGTTGTCCCCTTTGTTTTCAAGGTGTTCAGGTTTTCTGCACTCGCATAAAACACCCTTGAAACCGGTTGCTTTATGCAAGTGTCTATAATGCGTTTCACACACCGCGCAAGACCCACTGATCTATAATCAGTGTATCATATCAGAGTCCTCTTTTCAACCCTTGGACAAAACTTTACTTGAAAGGAGACGGATAATATGGTAAAATTAAAAAAACACACAAACGGAGGTACACGAAATGAACGAAACAATGAAAACACTTACAGAGAGAAGAAGCTGCCGCTCATACAAAAAGGAGCAGATAACAAGAGAGGAGCTTGACACAGTTCTCACCGCCGCCATCTGGGCGCCCACGGGAATGAACAGACAGCACACCCGATTTGTTGCGGTGACTGATCCCGACACGGTAAAGACTCTCTCCAAAATGAATGCCGCCGTTATGGGAAGTGACGGAGACCCCTTTTACGGTGCCCCCTGCGTTGTCATCGTTTTCGGTGATGCAGACGTTTACACCTACGTGGAGGACGGCTCTCTTGCCATGGGCAATATGATGAACGCAGCTCATTCCATCGGCCTGGGCTCCTGCTGGATACACCGCGCAAAGGAGATGTTTGAGTCCGACGAGGGCAAGGCTCTCATGGATAGCTGGGGCATCCCCTCCTCCTACAAGGGCGTTGGCAACTGCATTCTCGGATACATTGACAATCCCCCTGCAGACAGACCCCGAAACGAGGGAAGGATCGTAATAGCAGAATAAAGAAAAGCGCCGACGGCGCTTTTCTTTATTCTGCTATTACAACGATGAATCGGAGGTTGATGGTTTTTGAAAAAAAACAGCCGTCGCTAATGCTACGGCTGTTAAAAATCATAATTCCTGTTTTGGCAACGATCGCCCTCTGTTTTTCAGAATACCAACCAAAGGTTTTGGTCATTAACCAAAATGCTCAAGAAGCTGATGCTCCCCCTCGGGAGTAATACGGTGCATACAGAACACATTATTATGGAAATCTTCCTGTGATTCATAATAAAGATATCCGTCAATTTCCGTAAGCCCGAACAGCTCACTTCTCATTGAACCTTTACCGTCATATACAAGAATATTAGGATCTATATCACTTACGTATCCTGCGCTATCTCCATCAAAACAACAATAAATATATCCGTCGTTGCTATCGGCACTATGCAGTTCGGCATAAACGGTATTTCCTATTCTTAACATGTAGATTCTGGATATCTCCACAGTCTCTCCTGCATACTCAACCTTCGCATCGGTGAAATAACGAGTAGTCTCGCCTGTCGCTACATTATATGCGCAAGGAACAGAAATTCCATCGGTAACAGTTGAATCCATATAATAAATGATCGCGTTACCGCCCTCAATCACTACCTCGTAAATACTTCTATCAGTAGTTTTTAAATCAACAAGCATTTCTGTTTCTTTTGTATTGAAATCAAGAGAGTAAATACATATAGTTTCTGCTTCAGGAATTCCTACTTCATAAAAAAGCTTATTGCCGTCTGTGAAAATGGAGTATATCTGCCTATCGCTTATATAAAACTCCTCTGCAGTCTCATTTTCAAGATCACATTTGTAAATAACACTATCGTAGTTGCCGGCTATATACAAATATCCATCACAGAATACATAGTTTTTTCTCCTGACACCTGCTACTATGTAAGAATAAAGGTCTGTACTCTGATAGTATTTGTTTTCGCCCGTAAGACAGTCATATCTGTATAAATGCCAAGGACTGTGATCTGAATTACCGCCCATAGACGTTCCAAAATAATAAACATACCGACCAACAGGAAGGGGATAATGAGCATACCCTGAACTGATCTCAATGATCTCAGTTTCATGCTCGCCCGTCATATCCTCGCGGTACATATATGAATCGTAACCTTCTCCCGTTTTGTTGGTCACCATATAATAGTGAGTATTGCCCTGCTTTGCAGCCACTCCGTTTTCGGAAAAATTTATAAAGGTGTTGGTATCGCTGTCAAGCCATGCACCTTCAAGATACTGCTCTTCCTCCTCAGGCTCCTCGGGCTTGCCTGAATCGGGAGTATCACCGGAGCTGTCAGTATCCTTTTCACCATCCTTGTCGGGGGCGTTGCCCTTGGATGCCTCAACAGTCGTTTCGTCCTTGTCCTTCTTATCATCCTTTTCGGTACCGCAGGCGGTCAGCGCACCTAAAAGCATCACAAGAGCAAGAATAATTGCCAACGTTTTTTTCATTTTTTCTTTCTCCTTTTCAAAACTAAAGTAATATATTAGTATTATATAAGTATATTATTGGTATGTCAACAATTCATACTAAAATAATAGTATAATTTACTCAATTAACAGACATAATTGTTGGAAAGGGGACCTGATATGAATCGCATTCGTGAGCTAAGAGAAAATGCATCTCTTCGGCAGATAGACGTTGCCAACGCCACAGGGATCGATCAAAAAACTCTTTCAAATTATGAAACGGAAAAGACTTATCCCGACAGCTACTCGCTGATTCGTCTTGCAGATTTCTTCGGTGTGAGCATAGACTATCTCCTTTGCCGCACGGAAAGCGCAGCTATGCCCGACAGAAAGCAGGAGGTGTTCGACAAGATCGAGCATATCCGCGGGGAGCTGAACGAGCTGAAAAAATATCTTTAAAAAGGAGCCTTACTGCAGTATCGGCTCCTTTTTGTAACATCTAATAATTAAATATTGTAAAGAAATCGAAAATTTGTCGTTATATCGAAGTTATTTTTTCATAAAACTATGGAAAATCAAAAAAATATATGGTATAATGCAAATTGCGGTATGCTATGTCGTATCGCATTGGAATAGCTATCAAATAATTATATTTAAATTTGGAGGATCAGAACAATGGGAATTAAGTATGTATACCTGTTTTCCGAAGGCGACGCTTCTATGCGTGAGCTCCTCGGCGGTAAGGGTGCGAACCTCGCTGAGATGACCAAGATCGGTCTCCCCGTTCCCCAGGGCTTCACTGTAACAACTGAGGCTTGTACTCAGTACTATGAGGACGGCAGAAAGATCAACGATGACATCCAGGCTCAGATCATGGAGTACATCGTAAAGATGGAAGAGGTAACAGGTAAGAAATTCGGTGACAAGGAAAATCCCCTTCTCGTTTCCGTTCGTTCCGGCGCTAGAGCTTCTATGCCCGGTATGATGGACACAATCCTTAACCTCGGTCTTAACGAAGAAGTTGTTGAGACAATGGCTCAGAAGTCCGGCAATGCTCGTTGGGCTTGGGACTGCTACAGAAGATTTATCCAGATGTACTCCGACGTTGTTATGGAAGTCGGCAAGAAGTACTTCGAAGAGCTCATCGATAAGATGAAGGAAGAAAAGGGCGTTACTCAGGACGTTGAGCTTACAGCAGAGGACCTCAAGGAACTCGCAGGTCAGTTCAAGGCTGAGTACAAGGCAAAGATCGGCAAGGACTTCCCCTCCGATCCCAAGGAACAGCTCATGGGTGCTGTTGAGGCAGTATTCCGTAGCTGGGACAACCCCCGTGCAAACGTTTACAGACGTGACAACGATATTCCTTACTCTTGGGGTACCGCTGTAAACGTACAGGCTATGGCGTTCGGTAACATGGGAGACGACTGCGGTACAGGTGTTGCATTTACCCGTGACCCCGCTACAGGCGAGAAGAAGCTCATGGGTGAGTTCCTTACAAACGCACAGGGTGAGGACGTTGTTGCAGGTGTTCGTACACCTATGCCCATTGCAGAGATGGCAAACAAG
>JAFXFQ010000236.1 GCA_017520365.1 Clostridia bacterium | reverse complement strand
GCGCTCCTTAATTTCCCGGTCGGCATCGGCTTTCAGCTTGAATATCTCATCCTTGGCCTCAACGAGAGCCTCTTTGCGCTTCTGTTCTGCGGTTTTGATGGCGTCGCTGAGAATTCTTTTTGCCTCTGTCTCGGCTGTGCCAAGTTCTTTTTCCGCCACTTTCCTTCTATATGAAACGCCTGCGAAAAAGGCGAGGACAGCTACAAAAATAAAAGCAATTCCACAAATAACATATTTCATATTATATAAAATTCCTCCTTTCTGCTGTTTTTTTAAGGAATATGAATCATGCAGTTGTTGTGAAAATGATTGAATTTCAATCATAATCATTTTACATTTTTATTGTATACCTGTCAAGGAAATTCTACCTCTTAGGTAGGGGAAAACAAAAAGCTTCATCCCGGTAAAAGGATGAAGCCTATATTCACTGTGCAGGTTTGCTGTATATGCGAAGCCTTAAGGCCTCGAGCCATTTTACCACCTTTTCCCTCGGGAAAAAGTAGTTCACAGCGAGAGCTACAATGACACCTACCGCCGTATTAAACATTCTGTTGAGAGAGTAAGAAATATAGGTGTCGACCGGAGTGTTGAACAGCACTATGCACAGCACGACTCCGCCGGGCTGAACGGCGTCCGGCCAGCCGAAAGACTGGCTTATAAGTATCAGCAGAACGACACCGACAAAAACAAACGGGAACATCAATCCATGAGGGGATCCATCTGGGTAAAAGCAGATATAAAGCCTAAAAAGCCCCATTCCGAGAAAACCGCCTATGACAGTTCCCATCAGTCGGTTTCCGCCGCCGCCGTGCCATGATGTCTCAACATCCCCGCCGAGGCCGAAAATAGCTCCTATACAAGCGAAAGCAGGACTGCGCTTAAACGGATAGTAGATCATAGCGCATAAAGTGGCGGCTATGGCAGTCTTGAGATTTCGCATGCCTATATGAAAATGAAAATGATCACGTTTTGGAGAAAAAAGCATAGAAAAAATACCTCGAAAAAAGATTTCGCGGGCGACATTATATATTCAAATTATAGAAAAACCAACATTTTCCGCTTGATTTTAACGCAAATATAACACATGGATAAACCTGTTGTATAATCACAAATACGAGAAAAGCTGGGCCTGCAGCTTTTATTCATCACAGAATTTCTTGACAGACTTTAAAGTTTTAAGCCATTTAAGTACCCGATCACGAGGGAAAAAGTAGTTTACACCAAAAGAGACCATAACTCCAATCGCCGTATCAAACATCCTGTTAAGGGAGTAAGAAATGTAGGAGTCAACAGGGGTGCTGAACAGGATTATGCACAGCATAACGCCGCCGGGACGAACAGCGTCAGGCCAGCCGAAATACTGGCTTATCATTATCAGCAGAACTATACCCACAAAGAGGAAGGGAAACATCAGACTGTGAGTGTTGCCGAAGGGATGAAAATACAGGTATATCCTGAAGAAGCTTATTCCGATAAATCCGCCGATGGCTGTGCCGATAAGACGGCTTTCGCCGCTTTTTCGGGATGTTTCAACATCTCCGCCCATGCCGAATATCGCTCCTATACAGGCTATGACGGGGTTTCTGTCGAAGGGATAGTAAAGCATGGCGCACAGGGTTGCAGCTATCGCGGTTTTTAGGTTTCGCATACCTATGTGCAGGCGGGGATGCACATAATTTTCTGAATGTTCCATATGACATTCTCCTTTAATAGCTTTGTCGAGTAGCAATTATATCCCTGGTGTAAATGGAAAATCAAGAATCCTATTTTATTTTAGCAATATTATAACATTACAGTAATCGATAAATGTATTCACACAAATAAAACGGCGGAGTAAACTCCGCCGTTTGCCTGTATTGAATCAGAATTTTCCAAAGAGGTTTTTCTTCTTGGGAGCGTTCATAGCCTTGTTCGCTCTGTCGATGACAGTAGAGGAGAAGCGGCTCTTGAGGTTCTGGAGCAGATAGGTGCGCAGGAAGGAGAGCTGCTCGGCGGACATACCGGTCTTGGGGATGATGAAGGTCTGGGTCTGGTTCATGTAGAGGATGAAGTTAGAGCTAATCTCGACAGCTTCCATAATGGTTTCGATGCCGTAGTTGTTCTTCTCCTTGAGAGAAGGGATCTCAATGGTGAAATAGTTGTTGTAGAAAGAATAGATAATATCCATGCCGATGATGGTATTGGGCTGTTTTGAATAGCGGTAAATTGCCAGCTCAACACGTCCGAACTGGAACAGCATGAAAACGAGATAAGCGGTGACGATGAAGTTTATTATGTGGGAATAAGGAATAACGCCTGCCTGGCCGAGGATGAGATACAAAAAGCGAACGCAAGGAAAAAGAAAAATCCCTTAAAGAACGTGCGAAGGCGTGCGATGGTAGTAAAATATACTGCACCACGGTAATTTTCAACTGATAGATTAGTGTGAAATTTCATTTCTGCTTTAACTCCTTTTCAATGATTCCAGTATTTACGGTCGAGTGTGCGGTACTGCACAGCCTCTGACAGATGCGATTCGTTTATTACGTCACAACCGTCGAGATCGGCTATTGTACGGGCCACTCGCAGTATGCGGTCGTAACCTCTGGCAGATAATCCGAGCCTGTCAAAAGCAAGGCTTAAAAGCCTTTTGCCCTCGTCGGTCACAGGACAGTATTTGTCGAGCATGGAGCGGGGCAAAAACGCATTGGCGGTGACCCCGGTTCCTTCAAAGCGGTCAAGCTGCATCGCTCTTGCTGTTTCGATGCGAAGCCTTACGCTTTCAGAGGTTTCTTCGTTGGCGGGAGATGTGAGGTCCTCGTAGGGTACGGGCGGAACCTCAACGTGAAGGTCCAATCTGTCGAGCAGAGGACCGCTTATTCTGCCGAGATATCGTTTTATCGCATCCGGCCGGCAGGTGCACGGTTTTGTCGGATGCCCCCAGTAACCGCAGGGGCAGGGATTCATCGCCGCTACGAGCATCACACGGCTTGGATAAGTTATCCTTGCGGCGGCACGGGCTATTGTTACGCTCCCGTCCTCAAGCGGCTGGCGAAGTCCCTCCATCGCCGCACGGGAAAATTCGGGCAGTTCATCCAAAAAGAGAACGCCGTTGTGAGCCAGAGATACTTCTCCCGGACGGGGATTTGAGCCGCCGCCGGTAAGTCCAACGGGGGAAACGGAGTGGTGCGGTGCTCTGAAAGGCCTTTCTTTAAGCAGACCCACTCCCTCGGGCAGAAGTCCCGCAGCAGAAAATATCTTTGTCGTTTCTATCCGCTCTGTTTCGCTCATTTCGGGAAGTATCGAGGGCAGCCTC
>JAFXFQ010000023.1 GCA_017520365.1 Clostridia bacterium | reverse complement strand
TTTCGATGCTCGGTAGGAGTTAACCCTGAGTGATATTTAAAAAACTTTATGAAATTATTCTCACCGGAAAAGCCGAGAAGAAAGCCAATCTCCTTAACGGTATAAAGCGTGGTATTCAAAAGCTCCTTGGCTTTTTTGATTTTTATATCGCTGCAGACGGAAAGGTGTATGCGGGAGCCGAAACCTGCAAATATCTCTTCTTTTGCTGTACAAGGCTTGAACGCATAAATTTCAACGGTTGCTTTGATACCTCAAGGGCCGAGACCATGGAGGGTATGTTTGCCAATTGCTGTTGGCTGGAGAGTATTGATGTATCCGAATTTGATACCTCAAACGTCACGGATATGAGCTATATGTTTTATATGGAGGATGGCAAGGCTATTCTTTCTTCTCTTGACGTGTCGGGCTTTGATACCTCAAGCGTCACGAATATGAATAATATGTTCGATGGCTGTGTGTATGTAAAGGAGCTCGACGTATCCGATTTTGATACCTCAAAGGTCACGAGGATGGACTATATGTTCTACGGCTGTGAATATGTCAGAGAACTTGATGTATCCGGCTTCGACACCTCGAACGTAACAGATATGACCGGAATGTTTGGCGGCTGTGGCTCAGTTAAGTGCCTTGACGTAGCAGGATTCGATACGTCCGGGGTAACAAATATGGCTATGATGTTCTTCGGTTGCTGCTCCGTTACAGGCATCGATCTGTCAAGCTTTGATACCTCCAGTGTTACGGATATGAGCTATATGTTTGCTGACTGCATTGGCCTTGAAAGCCTTGATTTGTCCGGCTTTGACACCTCTGAAGTTGAGGGTATGAGGTGTATGTTCAGAGAATGCTCGCGTCTTGAAAGCATTGACCTCTCCGTATTTGACACGTCGAAGGTATGGTTTATGAGTTATATGCTCTACGGAGTAAACGGCGAAATTATCCTCCCCGATCCTTTCGATACCTCAAGCTGTGTTGAATACCATTGCTTTATGAGCACAGACGAAAGCGAATGGATAAATTATTTTGAAAATTGACCCATAAAAGAAAAAACCAATTCCGTTTCGGCGGAATTGGTTTTTCCTTTACTTGATATTGAATTTTTCGCCGCAACCGTAGTTTTCGTAAACGTAGTCGATATCCTTGTCGCCGCATGCTGAAGGATATCCTGGGCCATGAGCAGCTCAATACCACCCAGATATATACCCACGTATCAAATGAGGGTATGGAGGCGGCAATGGAGCATAACCCCCTGGCAAACGTGAAGATAAAAGCCAAAAAGCCCGAGAATAAAGAAGAAAACGAATAAAGCTCTTGCGGATAAGAATAAAAAGGGCGGCTTTTTGCCGCCCTTTTTAGCTTTAAGCTGAATAACCGAAGGCACGGAAATGCCCCTGTTTATCCTGCAATTTTTAACTTTATAAACAAAGAATCCATAGCGTTCAACTTGCCGTCTCCGTTTGCATCTACAGTAAAGGGGTCTACCGTGCAATCCTTTCCGCTGAGGATCCTTCTCATAAGGTTTCCGTCTATACCGTTTATCGCACCGTCGCCGTTGCAGTCTCCGGGAATGATCTCATTATTGGGATCATCATAATACACATCATAGTTACTGTACCAGGAAATGCCCACAACGTCTTCGGCGGCAACTATGTTCATTAAGAAATTCAATATAAGGTTATTGCCCTCAACGCGGTCAAGAGAACATGCATAATCTGCGAAACCTTCGATAAGCTCAACTGTCATCAGTCTGTTTCCTAATTCTCCGATCCGGTTCCCGGGCATTCCATCATCGGTGGGATTTGTGACTCTTGCTGTGCTCAACAAATAATCAGTGCTGTTTTCTGCGATAATGCCCAGCTTACTGACATCAGGTACTTTTTCCGATCCGGAAAGGGAGCCCTCTCTTTCAAGATGAACAAAAAACATAAAGTTACCGGAAATACCGCCGCTGTTGCGAGTTGCTCTTATCCAATAGAAAAGATTTGCAACCTGAGGGTTGGAGGCGAGAAATTCAAGCTTTTCGCCGGTAGAAAAATCTTTATAATCTACAAAGAGATCTTCTAAACCATACTTTTCGGATTCCTTATCCGCATCAACCGGCAAAACAGATACGGTGAGATCGTCCAAATAAATATCACCATCTGCGTACCAAGAAAAACCTACGACGTCCTCAGCGTTGAGTATGTTCATTATGAAATTCAAAATAAAGACATTGCCCTCGATATGCTCAAGAGAGCACGCATAATCCACGAATCCTCCGATAAGCTCAACTGTCATGAGCCTATTGCCCAATTCTCCGAGCTGGTTCCAGGTTATTTCATCTTCGGTAGGCTTTGTAACGCGTGCGGTGCTAAGCAGATACTTAGAGCTGTTTTCTTCGATAACACCAAGCTTTTTAACGTCAGGCATCTTTTCCGCGCCGACAAGACCTCCTTCTCTTTCAAGATGAACAAAAAGCATAAAGTTGCCGGAGGTGTCTTCGTAAGTGCGGGTTGATCTGATCGAATTTAAAAGATATGCAACTTGCGGATTTGCATTAATAAATTCAATCATTTCGTCGGTGGAAAAATCCTTATAATTTGCAAACAGCTCTTCTAAATCATACTTTTCGACTTCTGCCTCCGTATCGATTGCAAAAGCAGATAGGGGCGTTAGAAGTATCATTGAACAAACTAATAAAACGGATAATAATTTTTTCATAAACAAATCTCCTTTCTAAAATGAAAAATATACTTGAAAACACAATGAGATAATAACCGCATTTCAATCACCCTTTCCACCTATTTCAACAAATCTGCATACCTTTACAACCTAAGCAGCTCCTTTGTTTGTATTTTACAACATAATCGGCATTATGTTGTAAATGTTAAACAACAAAAAAAGAAGTTGCATAAATGAAACAAGAACAAAAACAAAGCCTTTATTTTGAAATTTGAAAATTATCGATAAAGGCTTTGTTTTTGCGCTTTTAAAAAGATTAATTCAAATTATTTTTCACAAACGCTTGATTTTATATGTATTAAATGGTAATATGAACTTGGTAGTATATGCAAATTATACCACAATTACAACATAATGCCGATTATGTTGTAATCAATAAGAACACGATTCAGACAAAGCGGTCAAATCCGTTTTGTCTGATTTTCTTTAGAGAAGAAGATCCATCCCTTCAAGCTTCTCACGATGCTGCTTGCCCGAGGAAATAATATATATTCTCGTAGTATCGATGCTTGAATGACCGAGAATGTCCGAAAGAGTTGCAATATCCTTTTCGCTGTTGTAAAAGGTTCTTGCAAAAAGATGCCTCAGATTGTGGGGAAACACCTTTTTCTCGGAAACTCCCGCCTTGATGCAAAGCTTTTTCATTTCTCTCCATACGTTGGAACGGTCAACAGGCTTTTTGTTTCTGGTTATAAAAATACACCCGTCGGTGATACCGTTTCTTTTCGCATAGTCGAGAAGTCTTTGGCAAAGATCGGAAACCAAGAAAATGCTTCTTGTCTTTCCTTTGCAACATACGGTGGCTTCACCGCACAGGGCAGCCTCTACTGTTATATATTCAAGCTCGCTTATACGCATTCCCGTTGTACATATTGTTTGTATTATGAGACAAAGCCGCTCGTTGCCTTTTTCCTTTGCCGCATTTGCAAGCCTTTTGTATTCGCTTCGTGAAAGCTCCGTTTCCTCCGAGCAAAACAGCTTTCTTTGTATTTTGAAAAGCTTAACGCAGTATTCTCCCTTTTCCATAAAAGAGAGCAGGGAATTAAGAGCACAAAGCATAGAGTTTGCTCCCGCTCTTTTGTAATTTGCACAAAGGAAGCTTTTGTATTGAAGAACTACGCTTCTGCCAATTTCTCTTCCATCCAAAAACTCAATAAACCTTTCGGCATCTCTTACGTATTTTTCAATGGTGGAGGTGCTTTTTTCGTTTTCGCATAAATGATCTCTGTACCGTTTCAGTAAGTTTTCCATTTCTGTTCCTTTCAAGTGGTGATGACATAATTGTATACGTCGAAAAAATGAAATTCTCCCTGCCGATAAAGAAAAAACATCCGTAAAAAACGGCTCCCCATATAATTTTAAATATTTTCTAACAAACTTTTTGACAAATCAAAAAACAGACCGTTGCTTTTGCAACGGTCTGATAGAATTACTTAATATTGAATTTTTCGCCGCAGCCGTAGTTTTCGTAAACGTAGTCAATATCCTTGTCGCCGCGGCCGGAGAGAGTGACGAGGATGGAGCCTGACTTGTGCTCCTTTGCGTATCTGATGGCGTATGCAACGGCGTGGGAGCTTTCAATGGCGGGGATGATGCCTTCCTTTCTGGAAAGAAGGAAGAATGCCTCCATTGCCTCCTCATCGCTGACAGTCTCATAGCGAACGCGGCCGGAGTCACGGAGATATGCGTGCTCGGGGCCAACACCGGGGTAATCAAGGCCGGATGCGATGGAGTAAACGGGGAGAGGCTCGCCGTTTTCGTCCTGCAAAAGGTAGCTCTCAAAGCCGTGGAGACGGCCCTTTGTGCCGTATGCCATTGTAGCGGCGTGATCGCCAACGTTGTGACCGCGGCCGAGAGGCTCAACGCCGATGATGTCAACGGGGTCACCGAGGAAGGGAACAAAGGTGCCGATGGAGTTTGAGCCGCCGCCAACGGATGCGCAGACAGCATCGGGCATGATACCTGTCATCTCCATAAACTGATCTCTCATCTCGTAGCCGATAACAGACTGGAAATCGCGGACCATCTTGGGGAAGGGGTGAGGGCCGAGAGCGCTTCCGATGCAGTAGATTGCATCCTTGTATTCTCTGAGATATGCCTCAAACGCTGCGTCAACAGCTTCCTTGAGGGTCTTGAGACCGTGGGTAACGGGGATAACGTTTGCGCCAAGCATCTTCATACGAATAACGTTGGGATGCTGCTTTGCAATGTCTACCTCACCCATGTAAACGTCGCATTCCATACCGAAGTATGCCGCAGCTGTTGCAATAGCAACACCGTGCTGGCCGGCGCCGGTCTCTGCGATAAGCTTCTTTTTACCCATATATTTTGCAAGAAGACCCTCGCCCATGCAGTGGTTGAGCTTGTGAGCACCCGTGTAGTTAAGGTCCTCGCGCTTCAGGTAGATCTGGCAGTTTGTGAACATCTCGGAAAGACGCTGACAGTGGTAAACGGGGGTGGGTCTGCCCTGGAACTCCTTACGGATACGGCGAAGCTCGTTTATAAACTGTGCCGAATGGCAGATCGCCTCATACGCATCATCTGCCTCACGAAATGCGGGTTCAAGCTCGGGGGGGAGGAATGCACCGCCGAATTCGCCGAAATAGCCGTCGGCTGTGGGAAACTCTTTTGTATAGTTAACGAAATCTCTGTATGTTTTCATATTAATTCTCCTGATATATAAGTAGTTGCAGTTGATTTAAAGCTGTAAGCTGTAAGCGTTGTCAGAAACGCCATCGGAAACCTGAATAGTACATAAACACCTCTGAAAAAACAAAAAACCTCCGCTCCGAAGGAACGAAAGTAAAATAAGCCACCTTTGGATAAGCGCACAGATAATGCGACCCCCGTATAACGGCAGGGAACCGTCGACGCCTACTTTGTTCGGGCCGCCCTCACAAGTCCATTCATCCGTACCTCTGCTGCCGCTTCTCACCGACTGCGGCTCTCTTTGAGCTCCGAATACGGGTTACTACTCTTGATCATAGGTTTAGTATGGAGTAATTATAAAACGAGATGCACATATTTGTCAATAGGTTTTTTGGCTTTTGTGTGAAAAATAACGGGAAAACGCCTCCGTTTCCGTTGACAACGTATATGCCCTGTGATAAAATCAACTTGTATAAGAATGTTTGCGAAAGGAATAAGAAAATGAAAAGAATAGTTTCTGTATTGCTCTCTTTGCTGATGCTCGTCGGAAGCCTTGTTACCTGCATTTCCGCGGCAGAGATCAAGGAGGACGACAGCTATATGCTCGGTGACGTTGATAATTCAGGCTCCGTCAACGCCATAGATTCTCTCACCATAAAGTCTGCGCTCGCTGGCACCTCCTCAGATTCGTATGATATGAACACGGCGGACTTTGACGGCGATGG
>JAFXFQ010000235.1 GCA_017520365.1 Clostridia bacterium | reverse complement strand
TAACAGTATTTTTCATAAGCATTGCAATAGTCATAGGACCAACGCCGCCGGGAACAGGAGTTATAGCAAAGGCTTTTTCACTTGCCTCAGGGAAACACACATCACCTACTAAACGCTTATCAGGAAGTCTGTTCATTCCAACGTCAATTACAACTGCGCCCTCTTTTACCATATCGCCACGGATAAGCTCAGGAACGCCGACAGCTACAACTAAAATATCTGCACGAAGAGTTACCTCTTTTAAATCGCGCGTTTTAGAATGGCATACTGTAACTGTTCCGTGTTCGTGTAAAAGAAGCATTGTCATTGGCTTGCCGACAATATTACTTCTTCCCACAACTACGCACTCTTTACCTTTCACGTCAATACCGCTTTCTTTTATAAGCTCCATAACACCTGCAGGTGTGCAAGGCAGGAATTGATAGTCACCTATCATAATATGTCCTGTGTTTTCTGCATGGAATGCATCAACATCCTTTTCGGGAGGAATAAATCTGAGAACTTCCCCTTCATCAAGGTGTGCAGGCAGAGGTAGCTGAACGAGAATACCGTGTATTCTCCGGTCATCCTTTAGCTCCTGAAGCTTTGCCATCATCTCCTCTTGGGTTGTGCCTTCGGGCATTTCGCAAACGACGGAATACATACCCGCTTCCTCGGATGCCTTTTTCTTATTCCTGACATAAACCTTTGATGCAGGGTTTTCGCCGACAATTACTACTGCAAGACCCGGAAGAATACCGTTTTCCTTATGAAAAGCCTCGACCCGTGCAGCTATATCTGCACGGGTGAGCTCTGCAATTTTCTTTCCATCTATTATATGAGCCATTATAATTACCGTAAATCTCGCCTAAACAGTCAGCGAGATCTTTTCCTTTTAAATTTGGACTTGACAATTGCAAGAAGATCTATATTCTTCTTTATTCTGAGATAACCGATAACCATAATACAAGTACCGATCAGCACAGTAACTATACCGAGTGCCTGGGAAACCCTGATGCTGCCCTCGCCAAAGAGCCAGAGGCTATCAGTTCTGAGTCCTTCAATTACAGCTCTGCCCGCTCCGTACCAGATAAGATAGAACGCGAATAGCTGACCGGGGAACTTTTTTCTGTTGTAATAAGCACAAAGAATAACAAGACCAACAAGATTCCAAAGAGATTCATACAGGAAGGTAGGATGCACCTCTATATAATTCTCAAGATTCTGACCGTAAATGCCGTCACCTGCGACAACGTGGAGCCCCATTCGCCAAGGGAGGCTCGTTGCGTAACCGTAGGCCTCACCATTTATGAAGTTGCCCCAGCGGCCGATGATCTGACCGATAAAAACTCCGCCGACAAGAATATCAAGAAGAAGGGGGAACTTTATCTTTTTCCATTTGGAGATAATAAGTGCCGCTATAAATCCACCTATAACACCGCCGTAGATAGCAAGTCCTCCACCTCTGATATTGACCATATTATAAAGTGTCTGGGTGAAATTCTGCCAGGCAGATCCACCCGTTGCTATCATCTGGTCAAGGGAAAAGAGCACATAATAGAGTCTGGCACCGGATATCGAGAGAATTACTGTGATGATAGCAAGATCAAGCATATCATCACTGCTTATTCCCTCCTGCTTTGCTCTGCGCATACAGTAGAAGAAAGCAAGAACCATACCTATAGTAATGAATAGACCATACCAAGTTACGCTGACACCAAAAATGCTGAAAGCATTTGGATCAATATGAAACGGCTTAATACCAAGTCCCGGAAATGAAATATACGTCATTTCAAATTACCCGATATCAATCGCAGTTTTCCCAGTTATGGAAAATATCCTGAACATCGTCGTTATCCTCAAGGTGCTCGATAAGAAGGTTCATATTCTTGATATCTTCATCGCTCTCGAGAGTAATGTAGCTTGAGGGGATCTTATCAAGCTCTGCGCTTGCAACAGTATAGCCTGCTGCAACGAGAGCTTCCTTTACTGCGGAAAGGTCAGAGGGCTCTGTATATATCTCGTAAACCTCTTCATCGGCGTTGAAGTCCTCCGCACCGGATTCAAGAGATGCCTCCATAAGAGCATCCTCATCGATGGAGTCATCCTTTTCGATGATAATAACGCCCTTATCTGTGAACATAAAGGATACGCATCCGCTGGTGCCCATATTTCCGCCGTATTTATCGAAGTAGTGGCGAACCTCACCTGCTGTTCTGTTTCTGTTATCGGTAGCTGTAGTTACGATAACCGCTACACCGGAGGGACCGTATCCCTCATAAGTGATCTCCTCGTATGCAACCGCATCTGCACCGGAGGCCTTCTTGATGGCACGGTCGATATTATCGTTGGGCACGTTATTAGCCTTTGCCTTTTCGATAAGGTCGCGAAGCTTTGAGTTGGATGAAGGATCGGGACCGCCGTCGCGAACGGCAATTGCGATCTCCTTACCGATCTTGGTAAAGATCTTACCCTTCTGGGCATCTGTCTTTGCCTTTTTGTTTTTGATATTATTCCATTTGCTATGTCCGGACATAATTATCTCCTAATATTTATAAACTTAAATCTTTTCAGGTGCTCTCATACAAATAAGTCGGAGAGCGGTCTTAAGAACTATACCTGCAGCCTTTGCGATATAAACACGGGTGCTTCTTACCTTTTCATCATCACATGAAAGGATGGGACAGTTATGGTAGAATCTGTTGAAGGCTGTCGCAAGCTCAATAGCATAGCGGGCAATATACGAGGGCTCGTAGTCCTCGATCGCCGCAAGAACTCTCTCGGGGAATCTTGCAAGCACCTTAATAACGTCTGCCTCTTCATCTGTTGTAATGGAAGGAACAAAATCAGCACCGAAATCAGTATTGCCTGCTTTTTCAAGAATACTACAGGTTCTTGCATAGGTATACTGTACGTAGGGGCCTGTGCTTCCCTCGAAGCTTAGCGCATCCTCAAGAACGAAGGAGATATCCTTGATTCTTGTATTAAAGAGGTAATGGAATACAACCGCACCGACACCGACAGCCTCTGAGACCTCTGCCTTATTTGCAAGGTCGGGGTTCTTTTCATCAATAACCGCAGATACCTTTTCAATCGCCTGGCTGAAGAGATGCTTTAGAAGAACAACATTACCTGTTCTTGTTGCAAGCTTTTCACCGCCGATACTTACCGTACCGTAGGGCACGTGAACGAGCTGATCTACCCAATCGTATCCCATAAGCTCCATAACCTTAAACCACTGTGCAAAGTGGAGGCTCTGACCCGCGCTGGTTACGTAGATACACTTAGAAAAATCAAAGTTATCCTTTCTGTAAACGGCAGCGGCAATGTCACGGGAGGGATAGAGAGATGCTCCGTCGCGCTTAAGGATAAGGCAGGGAGGCATATTGTATTCGGAAAGATCGACTATGGAGGCACCGTCATCAAGCATGAGAAGGTTCTTATCTCTCATTATTTGAATCTGAGCATCCATTTTATCGGAGAAAAAGCTTTCACCCATATAATGATCGAATGTAATGCCAAGCTGATCGTAGGTAACGTTATACTCCTTAAGACTGATATCAAGGAACCACTTCCAAAGAGCAATGTTCTCAGGATCGTGCATTTCCATCTTCTTAAACTCAGCTCTTGCCTCATCATTGAGAGAGGGATCCTTTTCTGCTTCCTCGTGGAACTTTACGTAAAGCTCAACGAGTCCGTCACATCCCTTCTCCTCTACCTCTTCCTTGTTACCCCAACGCTTGAACGCAACGATCTGCTTGCCGTTCTGAGTACCCCAGTCGCCAAGATGATTGATGCCGATACAGTTGTATCCGGCGAACTCGTGGAGAAGCTTAAGACAGTGACCGATAACGGTAGTACCCAGATGGCCGATATGGAAGGGCTTTGACGTGTTGGGGGAGGAATAGTCGAGAACGACGTTCTTTCCCTTACCGAAATCAAAAGAGCCGTAGTTCTCGCCCTTTTCGAGCACCTCGTTGCAAAGGATGCGGCAGAGATACTTTTCGGATATTTTGAAATTGAGATAGGGGCCCTTAGCCTCTGCAGAGCAAAGCTCCTCGGGGAAAGATGCCTCACTGAGCTTTGCCGCGATCATGGGAGGTGCGCTTCTGAGAGCTCTGGAAAGCTTGAAGCAAGGGAATGCCACGTCACCCATAGAGCTGTCAGGAGGATACTCAAGCATTTCGTAAAGCTCGTCTGCAGTAATCTCGCTGCCTGCGAAGGACTTCTTTACCGCATCGCAGAGTATCTCGCTGATCTGCTTTTTAAAAGCTATCATTTGAAATTTACCGTTCCTTTAAGATTATTCACCGATTTCAAGCTGCTGAGCATTCTTTTCAGCCTGCTTATCAAGAAGCTTATGTATACGGCCAACAGGATTGAGAAGTGTGGAGATAGACTGATCGTGGTTAAGTGTATCGATAATATAAGCAACGTATTTACACATATTAACGGAAGAATACCAGGGGCGATCAAGCACGTCAGGTCTTGTATAGATAAGGTTTGTTGTAAACACCTTATCAAAGATACCCTTTTCGTAGCCCTTATCGAACACCTCAGGACCATTGGTAAAGAGACCGAAGGTTGCGAATACGAATACGCGTCTTGCTCCGCGCTCCTTGAGCTGCTCGCATACGTCAAGGCAGGACTCACCGGAAGCGATCATATCGTCAACAACTACAACGTCCTTACCCTCAACGGACTTACCGAGGTACTCATGAGCCTCGATGGGGTTCTTACCGTCAATGATGACTGTGTAGTTTCTTCTCTTATAGAACATACCGAGGTCAACGCCGAGAAGAGATGAGAAGTACATACTTCTGGACATTGCACCCTCATCGGGAGAAATGAATGCAATATCATCCTTGCCGAGAGAAATATCGGGATACTCCTTAACAAGAGCCTTAAGCATCTGATAAGAAGGACGGATATTATCAAAACCGCTGAGAGGTATAGCGTTCTGAACTCTGGGGTCATGGGCATCAAACGTTATGATATTAGAAACGCCCATCTGTACAAGCTCCTGAAGAGCAAGCGCACAGTCAAGAGACTCTCTTGATGTTCTCTTGTGCTGTCTGCCCTCGTAAAGCATAGGCATGATCACGGAAATTCTGGATGCCTTACCCTCGATAGCAGCAATAACTCTCTTGAGATCAGCAAAGTGATCATCAGGGCTCATAGGCACCATTCTGCCGTACATCTTGTACTCCTGACCGTAATTAAAGCAATCGGCAATGATATAAATATCGTGACCTCTTGCAGACTCCTTAAGCAGAGCCTTTGCTTCACCGCTGGAGAAGCGGGGACAGTCTACGTGCATGATGAAATCTGTGTCATCATCATGACGTCTCCATTCCTTGAGATATTCGTCAACAACGTTGACAAACTGCTCACAGCCTCGCATAGCTATAATACCAAGTTCTCCGTACAAGCTCTCCATTGTTACCTCCGAAAATTTGTTAGTAATGATTTTATTAAATGAAATACATTTCAGATTATTATATCACAAAAAAGCCTATTTACAAACAAAAAATTGCATTTTTTTAATACAAAAAGTTGTTTTTAGCACCTTGCACAACGCAAAGTCATATCAAAGCAAGGCTTTTAAGCACAAATACACCCGCAAAAACGGTAAAGACGCAAAGCATAGTCGTAAACAATAAGATCTGCGCCGCAAGATCAGAATCATTTTTCATATTCTTTGCCATAATGTAGCTGCTTACAGCAGAAGGAGCACCAAAAAGAATAAAAATAGTGCCGAG
The DNA here is from genome assembly GCA_017520365.1 of Clostridia bacterium. GTDB lineage: Bacteria > Bacillota > Clostridia > Oscillospirales > CAG-272 > Avispirillum. Next base: position 1,854 of record JAFXFQ010000235.1, on the reverse strand, counting down.
AGCCTCATTTCTGAAGCCGAGAAGCGCTGCAACAGTTACAGTGACAGCAGGTACCACCACAAGCTTAAGCATAGCTGCCAGAGCAGCCGTACCCGCTCTACCCTTCATGGAAGAAAGCTTGAAATTTGCACCGAGACAAATTAGAGAAAGAGGTGTTGTCATAGCGCTGATATAATCAAGGCTCTTTTGAGCAAAAGTGGGAAGCTTTATATCGAAATACAGAAAAGGGATCGCAAGAATGACCGCAATTATGAGTGGATTCGTTACAATATTGGAAAACAGCCTTTTTATCACGTCGGCAAAGCCCGCCTTTCTTTCCACGTTTGAGAAGAGCGAAAGCACTATGACCGAATATGCATTAAACATTATAATAACAAAAGGCATAACGAGAGCGATAGCCATACCGCCCGCATCACCGAACATACTGATAGCAAGAGGAATGCCGAGAACGGCAAAATTCGACCTTGAAGAGCCCTGCACAAAGGAGCCGCGAAACTCTTTTTTTACGAAAATGAGCGCCGCAACAGCCACTGTCAGAAACACCGCAGTTACCGAGCAGATACAATAGGCTATCAGCTTGAAGTCACCGACAGAAAACTTTTCTGCGCCGGCAACCTCAAGAAACAGCATTATCGGCAATGCTATCTTAAAAACGATCTTCTCCGCAGGCTCAATAAAGCTCTCACCTATATAACGTGTCCTTCCAAGGACAAATCCGAGTAATACGATAATAAATACAGGCAGTATTACGTTTACGCTGTATATAAAATTATCAAGCATAGGTTTTATTTTATAAGTTCAAGAAAGCGTGAATATGCATCATTCCAACCCTCGCAAAGAGTTGTATCGGGAGCGTAGGTCTTTGTTTCAAAAGAATTGCGGACGATCTCGCGTCCCTCTTCAACAGATGATATCTCACCTGCCGCCATAGCCTGAGCCAAAATATTACCGATAGCTGTAGCCTCAACGGGGCCGGCAACAACAGTTCTGCCTGTTCCGTTTGCACAGAATCTGCAAAGAAGCTCGTCCTTTGTACCTCCGCCAACGATGTTGATGGTGCCGTACTTTTTGCCGGTAAGCTCCTCGAGCTTTTCTGCGGTCCAACGATAACGAAGAGCCAAGGACTCGATAATTGCACGAACGACCGCGCCCATGGTCTCAGGGATCTTCTGACCGGTCTTCTTACAATACTCACGGATCTTTCCGGGCATATCACCCGCTTCGTTGAACATAGGGTCATCGGGATTGATGATAGATGCGAAGGGCTCAGACTTGAGTGCCGCATCGGACATTTCATCAAAGGAATAGTTAATTCCTTCCCTCTTCCACTGACGGCGGGATTCCTGAATGAGCCAGAGACCCATAATATTTTTCATAATATTGATCTTACCGAAGGTACCGCCCTCATTTGTAAAGCTGTACTTTCTTGTTATGTCATTGATAACGGGTGTATCGGACTCGATACCCATAAGAGACCATGTACCGCTTGAGATAAAAAGGAAGCCATCATCGGTGGCGGGAACTGCGGCAATGGCACTTGAAGTATCGTGGCTTCCCACGTTTACAACGACAGCTCCGCTGTGACCTGTTTCCTCATCGATCTTCTTTGTAAGCTTGCCGAGAACGTTACCGGGCAGAACAACGGGAGCAAACAGCTCCTTCTTAATGCCAAAAGTATTGAAAAGCTCCTCGGAGAACTCACGCTTCTCTGCATCCATAAGTGCGGTGGTAGATGCGATAGTATACTCAGACGCACACTTGCCTGTAAGCAGATAGCCGAGAAGGTCGGGAGTGAGAAGAAGCCTCTTTGCATTTTCAGGCAGCCAAGGGCGGCGCTCAATATCGTCTGCTATC
>JAFXFQ010000234.1 GCA_017520365.1 Clostridia bacterium | reverse complement strand
TAGAGAGCGCCGATGACTTCGAGAGCCGCGCTTTCGACCGTGTCGTCTGTGTGCCACATAAGCATATCCGAATGTACCGCCGTTTTGCCTGAGGTGTAGCGGAGGTTCACCACGTCCTGACGGTTGCAGATTGCATCGTTGGGACAGTCGGTCACGCGGAGCATATTTCCGTATTTTCTCACAGCGGGACCAACGTATGTCTGGCGGAATTCGATCATCACTTCGGGGTTGATCTCCTTGAGTGCCCCCACGGTTTCTGTGAGAAGGGCGCTGATTCCTTCCTCGAGAGAGTGGCAGTCACGTCTGGGATCGTCCTCGAGAGACTTGCCCTTCAGAATGAACGCGTCGATGAAGTCAAGCTTCAGTCCGTCAAATCCCCAGTCCCGCACTGCTTTTGCGTAAATGCTGACGAGATAGTCGCGGACTTCCTTGTATCTGGGGTCGAATGCCCAGAAGTGGACCGCGTCGCCCGTTCCGTCAAGGATCATATCGTGGAATCTTTCAAAAGCGCGGGTCTCCTTTCCGATGTAGGGTACGGAGAACCACAGCATTGCTTTCATTCCTGTGCCGTGGATGCGACGGACGAAATCCACCATATCGGGCACCTTTGAGAAAACAGGTTCCCAGTCGCCGCAGGAGTGGTAGCCGCGATCGTTGTCATCGCACTGCCAGCCGTCGTCCACGATGACCGTCTCCATTCCGATCTCCTTTGAAAGCTTACATTCCTTGATTATATCGTCAACGTCGAGGGCTTGGTGATAGCTGTACCACAGGGAGTTCATTGGGAGAGTCGCGTGCTCGGGTACGTAAGCGGGGGTGTATCCGCAGTCGGATTCCCACCAGCTTACCCCGTCGTAAATGCTGTCGTAATAGGGCACGTCACGGGTGTCAATGCGGATGCGCGCGGTGTATTCCTTGAGAGGAGCAACCTTGATTGTGAAGAAATGGATGATCCAGTTGATCTCGGCAGTCTCCTCAAACTCGCCCGTGCCGATGGAAATAGGGGTTTCGGCGTCGGAGACCGTAACGGTCATTTTGTTTCTGCCGTCCGCTGACACGAGGGCGTGGAGGGGCATCCAGGAGGCGAGGCGGGAGTCGGTGTACCGCTTCATCCAGTCGGGGCCGATGTGCCTGTCAAATCTTATACTGGGGCTCCAGACGGAGTAAACATCGATGTCGGGAACGGAGAAGGTGAGATTAAAGCACTCGGGAATCGCCGCTTCTTCAAGCTCAAGCTTAACGTCCACGTAAACTATTCCGTCGCCGGCGGGTACGGTTTTTGCGGTGATCTTAGCCCCCGGGTTTCCGCCTTGTATGTTGAATTTCATATTTGCTCCTTTGATTAACTGACAATGGGTTTATTCGATTTATTATATCACGCCGCGAGGTTTTTTGCAACAAAAACGGCAAGGTTTTCCCCTGCCGTGTATTTGATTGTTTTATTATCAGAGCCGGTTATCTCTTTTTGGTAAGTGCCTGACGGTCGAGTGCGCGTTTCTTCTGCCCGAAGTATCCGCCGAGCACGTAAGCGGGAACGTAGAACACATCAAGCAGAAGGATGCAAATGACGTAAAGCTTGTCCGGGACCTCGTGGTGCAGCAGGGTCATATTCACGTCTTTTCCCGCGTGGATCATTTTCGCTAAAATCAGGGCAGGGCCGGTTGTGTATTCCGCAAAGGTGATCACGAGAGCAAGAACCAGCATTATCACCCCGGTGAAAACAGCAGTAATAATTGCGTCACGCCGTGAAAACGCCTCTCTCTTGTACTCTTTTTTATAGGCGAAGGTGAACAGCACAGCCAGAACCAAAATGAAATACGGGATAAAGTTGCACAGCCTTACAACAAGCTGATTTTCGCTCAATACGGACGCGAGAAGGCCGAACACCCAGGAAATAACGAAAAATCCCACGAGAAACGTTACCACAATGATGCCTGTGAGTATTAATGAATCCGACAAGATCTTTTTCATTGTATTTTTCATTGTATTTCTCCTTTTCGTTCTTCTAAAAAACGGCGAGATGGGATCCCGCCGCTTGTTTTATTGTGGTATTTCAGAGGTTTACGCCTCTTCGTCGTAGTGGGGTTCGTCAACCGAAAGCTCGCGAACCAGATCCTTCTTTGAAACGAGGAATTTTCTGATAGCGAACAGTCCTGCGATGCAGATCACGCAAACTACGTTGTTCACGGGGCTCGAGTGATCGACGATGACCTGACGTGCGATAGCGACGATCAGAACCTCAAGGGTGTTTGCCGGGGTGAGATTTATCAGCATTCGAACAAATTCCAGCCCGACGACTATGGTGAGAATGTTATGTAAATACGTTGCCGAGGAATCGAAATATCCGTCACTTGTGAACATCCGGTATATTTCATAGGCAATAAGTCCAACGAGGACAGCCAGGGTCATAAGGGCGATCAGGTATTCAAGAACGTGAACTGCGATGTTGAAAAACTTGGTTAATTTTCTACGCATAACGCTTCTCCTTTTTCAAATGACAGTCAGCCTTAAGCCTTATACTGTTTCTACGATCAGGTCAACAAGCTTCCCGAACACTTCTTTAACGCGGTTTGCGGTCTCGGTCACTTCCTCGTGGCTGAGCTTTACGGGCAACACACCCGCCGCCATATTCGTAACGCAGCTTACACCAACCACCTGCATACCGCAGTGACCAGCCACGATGGCTTCCGGAACGGTGGACATACCTGCCGCGTCTGCTCCCATAATGCGGAACATACGGATCTCAGCAGGAGTCTCGTAATTGGGGCCGGAGTACATGGCGTACACGCCTTCGCGGAGGGAAATGCCTGCCTCAAGCGCCTTCTCTTTGATCTCTTCGCGGAGGGCTTTGGTGTAAAGGTCGGACATATCCGGGAATCGGGGACCGAACTCGTCCATGTTGGGGCCGATCAAGGGATTTGCACCGGAGTAATTGATGTGGTCAGAAATGAGCATCAGATCTCCGGGCTTAAAGTCAAGGTTCACGCCGCCGCAGGCATTGGTGAGCACAACTGTTTTAACGCCCAGCGCTGCCAAAACGCGAATGGGCAATGTGATCTCCTGCTGTGGGAGTCCTTCGTAATAGTGGATGCGTCCCTGAAGCACGACTACCTCCTGGCCGCACTTCTTGCCGAATACAAGAGCGCCGCTGTGGCCGGGGATCGTCGGAACGGGGAAATTGGGGATCTCGCTGTAAGGAATGAAAACTGCGTCTTCAAGGGTGTCGGCATATCCGCCAAGTCCGCTACCTAACACCAAGCCGATTGATGGGCTGATTGATACACGCGCGCGAATATACTCCGGTGCAGCAATAATCTTTTCGTAATTTGTCATTTTTAATCCCTCGCTGTGAGTTTTGTTCGGGGGGCTGTGTGATCGCCGTGTTATTTTAAACTGCACCAAAGTGCATCATAACTACGCGAAGTGTATCATAACTGATAACTTGCCGCAGGCAATCATAGTTGATTTTGCTTTGCAAAATCATTCCCACTCTATTTTAGGACTTGTTCCTTAAATAGTAAGCGGTCCCTTTCGTTTGAATTATGTCAGTAATTCTTCATATCTTACGCGGTTTTTGTTATATGAAAAACTGCTGTGTACTTTTTATGTACTTCAAAATCAGGTATCTCACATATCTCAATTTGATGATGATGCCGAAAAAATCTCACAAATCAGTTTCGGAGGTGGTCAATCAAGACATTTAATTATATCACACTTTTTCAAAAAAATCAACTACTTTACAAAAAATTCCTGTGGTGCAGAATTTCATTTCGAAGTTCTGCACCTTTTTTATTTGGAGGAAAAGCAATGTCAGAATACCAATTAGAAATAAAGCAAATTGTGGACTATCCGCGCTGCCGAATTTATAGGCAGTTCGTTCAGTCCCTAATAACAGATAGAAATATCCGTACAAACGGTGGCTCGGGTCTTTTCTTTTACACCGTGTTGTCGAGCTATGCTAATTTCCGCACATCGTATAAACGGATCGGCGGCATAAACTACACAGTCTACCCCGGTGAGTGGCTCTGTGAACTAAAAGAGCTGACCGAGTGGTTTCACTTTCGCTTTGGGAGACAAGCCATTTCAGTATTGAACGACTTACAGGGGCGCCATCTTATTACTTACGAGCTTATTGGAAACGGTAGGCTTATTAAATATAAAATTGTAGGATGGCATAAACACAACCGCGTACTTGAATATAATGCTCCCTGCCAAAAGGATACGGGATTTTTCTTTCTCCCTATCTGTATAGCAAATGAAATTATAGGAACAAGGCGGCCGTCAGAAATGGATATTCTTTTGGACCTATGGTTGAACACCGTATATAACGATGAGCAAGTACAGGGATCAGACGTGGCTCCCGTTGTATATATAAGAAACGGAAGCGGAAATCCTCTCATAAGCTATGCGGAGCTTGCTCAGAGATACAACGTCTCGAAGGCAACCATAGGTCGTTATCTTAAAAAGTTTGAGGAGCTTGAATTGATTTCAATCAGTTCATTCCCCGGCACTCACGGAACGGTGATTTCTTTACGTAATTACCTTTCCACTATGTTTCAAATATCCGACGTTATGCTTGATAAGGAGGAGATTGCAATGGCGTTACACATAACTATCAATTTGCCCGAAAGCGTTGCAAACGACGCATCTACCGTTTCAGAATTACGCAAGGAAGTGATCATGCAGAAAGTCGAGAAAATCCTTATGTCACAAGGGTTTTCGTGCTTTGACTGCTCGAATTTCCGATATAAGTTATTAGAGTTATCCGATTGCCAAGGAACGGTATTAACGGAGAGATCTGATACACATAAGAGACGGTTGAGATACAGTCTGAAATTACTCTGCGGTGAGCAGAAAGAAATAGCGCAATTTGAACTTATACTTACACCTTCCAATTGAAAGGAGATCAAAAAATGAAAACGAAAAAAGAACTTGACGTATCCGAAAACCCGTTGTACCACGACACCTGGACATTGCTCCGTAAATACCGTGATGTCGTATGGAGTCTTGAATTGTCTGTCCAAAGAGTTCGCAGACAGTTTCAAGTGGAATATGGAAGCAGCATTGAAGATTTTTTGGAGTCCATATATATTGCCGGTGTGGATTTCAATGACACGGGCATCGAAGAACAGGCAAAGTGCATCGAGCGAAGCCACAAGATGCTGAAGCTCGTAGATGCTTCTGTCAATCTTCTTCGTGAAAAGCACAAAAACGGCGAGGATTACTATTGGATCCTATTTTACAGCTTTCTCTCTCCCCAACAGAGCAAGACGGCTGAGGCAATCGTCGAACTCCTTCAACCGCATATTCCCGAGATCAGCTATCGGACCTATTATCGCAAACGTAAGGAAGCCATCGATGCTCTTTCATCGGTCCTGTGGGGCTACACTTCCAAGGACAGCTTGGCAATTTTGGAGCAGTTTTTTCCAAAAAAATGACGTCGCACGAAATTGGCAAAGAATCGCACTGTATTGTCACAGTTTTGCTATTGCAACGTAAAAGCGGATGTGGTATAATTAGTATGCTCAAAACTATATCAAGCGCCACTTGGCGACACGAACACCATTTTGTCCGATGGTGTTTTTTTGTTGCTCAAAATCAAGAAATTCAAACAAGGAGGTATTTATTTGAAAAAGGAAATCACACCACAGACTCCCGAAAAGCCAAGGCTGCATATTGAATGGGGAAAATTTCTTTATATGGGCTTTCTGTGTGCTATTATGCTGGTAGCGATGAGCGTACCCGCATTTGCAGCGACACCGACTATTTGGGAAAAAGCTACTGAAATTATGAAGGATGTATATAATCAAGTCCTTCTTATTTCAACGATTGCTGCGGTTGTAACCGCTGCTGTGGCCCTGCTTTTAATGAACTTTTCTAAAAGCGGAAAAACAGTAGATGAGTCAAGAGCGTGGCTCAAACGTATCATCATTACTTGGGCAATCTTGAACAGCCTTGGCTTTATTATGGCATACGTTACACCCTTCTTCTCGGACGGTAAGTGGAACGGATAGCCGTTTTCTAAAAGCAGAAAGGATGTGATGATATCGGTATATTAGACGGTATTGTTGAATGGGTAGCCGAACAAGTCATGCACGGACTGGATCTAATCAGTTCATCGGTTTTGGGCGCGCTTGGCTGTAATATGGATACCTTTTTGCGATACTTTCCCGCTGCCGACACTATGTATAAGGTGTTCGTTGCTCTTGCAATCGGACTTATCCTTTTGAATTGGGTTTGGCAGTTGTTCAAAAACTTTGGATTGGGTATAGGCATTGAAGCAGAAGACCCCGTGAAGCTCAGTATTCGCTCTATTCTCTTCATTCTCCTTGCCTATTATGCACGGGATATTGTAAACATAGTTCTTGACATTGGCGGAACCCCTTATCATTGGATATTAAACTCCGAGTTACCTCCGCTGAATTTTGCAAACTTTAATTCAGTATTCCTTACCATTTTGGGTGTTTGTGCAAGCGGTGCCGTGTCCATCATAGCCCTCATACTTGTACTTATCCTTGCATGGAACTATATCAAGCTCCTTTTTGAAGCGGCTGAAAGATACGTTCTGCTGGGTGTATTGGTCTTTACTGCTCCCGTCGCTTTCTCGATGGGCGCATCTCAAACAACAAGCAACATTTTCAAAAGTTGGTGCCGAATGTTTGGCGGTCAGATCTTCCTTCTTTTGATGAATGCTTGGTGCTTAAGACTCTTTACATCAATGGTAGGTGCCTTCCTCTCCAATCCCTTATCGCTGTAAAGGAGGCAGTATGAAAAAAAGAAATAAAATACTATTTGTGATAGCCGTCACGCTGATTATGGTCTCCATTTGCAGTGTGCCGGCTTTTGCTTTGACCGAGGAAGAGGTCGAAGCGGCAGTTAACGCTCAAGGCAGAGATGCCGTTACGGGAAATATCTTTGTTTGGTTTCTTTGTGCGATTGCCTTCTTAAAGGTTAGCCAAAAGATAGACAGCTTTCTCGCAGGACTTGGCATCAACGTGGGACACACGGGCGGTTCAATGATGGCAGAAGCTCTCATTGCTACAAGAGGTGCTTTTATGGCAAAGCAGTTTGCAGGCAGAGCCGGTGGCACAGGAGGAAAAGGCGCGTCCTCCGGTGGCGGTGGTGGCTTTATGAAAGGCGGTCTTGCAGGTGTTGTCAGCCGTAACTTTTCTAACAATGCCGTTAAGAAGGCTACGGGCAACGGTGGGGGCGGTCTTGGCGGAAAAGCCTTTACTTCCTCGGTCAGCAAAGGCGGCAGCTTTGCCAATAGCGTTATCGGTCGAGTAGCAACAGGAAACATTTCCTCAATGGGAACGATTTCGGGAGCAGGTTCAAGTGAGGCTTTAATGTCCTATCTTGGCTACACGGCTCTCGGTGAGAATGCAGAGGACGTTCCTTCCTACTCTAATGTAGAAATCGGCGGCGGCAGAATTATGGCGACCGAAACATCTGTCGACAATCCCGGCGGAATTGATGTGGGTATGTATAATACCGAGCAATATATGGCTCCTTCCGGCGAGCATACAACGATTACGGCTGCCGATGGAACAAGCTGGTATAAGCAATACGCTCAGGATTCCGTAGAAAGAACTCCGTACAAAGCTCCCAACGGCGCCATTGGCTATCACGAAAACATTGTGAAGAAACTGCCTGATCCTCCTCGAAGAAAGGATAAGGTCTGATGGCAGAAAACAACAATCCCGCTTCTGAACCTCTACAAAAAGGAGCTCAAGCGGCAAATGCAGTACGAGGAGCTGTTAAAACAGGAAAAGCCATAGCCGCAGCTGCAAAGGGTGCATCTGCGGGTGGTTTATATGGTGCGATTGCCGCATTTGCGTGGGAAAACAGAGGGTTGATCCTCAAGATCATCATAGCGGCAACCGCTGTATTACTAATTCCCGTAATTATTATTTGTATGTTACCATCTGTCATTTGGGGTGGCATTAAGGACGCATTTTCACCAAACAACCCTGACGTCCCTATTCTCAATGACAGCACAGTAATTACAACCAATTTAAGTGATATATCCGCATCCATCGGAACGATCATGTCCGAGGCGATGTCAGATATACTCACTCAAATAGATTT
>JAFXFQ010000233.1 GCA_017520365.1 Clostridia bacterium | reverse complement strand
GGTTTTCTGTTTACTTTTTTCGATAATTATGTTAAAATATCCTTGTTATTCGTCATCGGAGCAATCGGTGCCGCAAAGGACGGGGATCGTATCCTCTATAGCTTTCTTTGCATCATCCCAGGGCTCCTTGGCATAGCGGTAGTCAAAGCTTTTGGCAAAGCGGTCTATCTTGTCCTGCAGGGTATCGAGGACAGCAGACTCCTTTTTATATACTGCTTTATAAAACTCGCCGAAGGTCTTTCCCTTCATCTGCCCCTTGGCAACTGAAAGGAAACGGGAGAAATGAGGCAGGCAGAAATACGGCTGGGCTGCACATTTATACCTGAAATCCGGGTCTGTTTCCCAAAGGATGGCGGCGGTCTCTATCATTTTTGCAAAATTCGCCTCCGCTCTCTCACAGATATAACAGCTTTCCGACAGCTTTTTCAGCCCCTTTGAGCTTTCGCCGCCTGCAAGAGCGGGGGCAATGCCCGGCTTTTTAAGGGCAGAATCTATTTCCGGCAGATGGCTCTGGAGGATCAGAGAGAGAGGCAATCGTTTTCCTCTTTTCATCATCTTCCCATAATGATCCGGGCAAAAGCCCTTCTCATTTGTCTTTTTTCTCACGTCAGGCTCCATCATGGATGCACCGAGAATAAGATCAAGCTCGTGAAGCTCAAGAGTTCTCCAAAGTCTGCAAAAGGGACAGCCTCGGCCTTGGTTCTCCGCTCCCTTTTCAAAGGCTTCGTTTACAGGTATGGTATATATCTGTTCCATATCTCTCTCCTTACATATTTTTATCTATTATACACCCCGAAAAGGAGTTTTTCAATATGAATACACCCCTTATTACCGAAAACAAAAACGGATGGCTCACGGTCTCGGGTGCTCAGGACTTTTCCGTTTTCCGCACCTTTGACTGCGGTCAATGCTTCCGTTTTGATCCCGTCTCCGACCCGACGCACGATTACGAGGTAGAGGGCATCGCCCACGGCAAATACGTCCGCTTTGCCCAAAACGGAGACGGAAGTCTATACGTAAGATCCTCAGAAGAGGATTTCTTCGAAACGTGGCTCCCCTTTCTGTCCCTTGACTGCGATTATGATGAGATCAACTCCTCAATCCTCTCAGGGCTTTCAGGCTCGGACAAGCTCCATATGGAGCGGGCTATGGCAGAGAGCCGAGGTATCCGCATACTCCGTCAGGACCCTTGGGAGGCGCTTTGCTCCTTCATTATTTCACAAAACAACAATATTCCCCGCATAAAAAAGATAATCGGCGCTCTTTGCGAAAAATACGGCGAAAGAGTTGACGGCGGATTCGCCTTTCCTACCGCTGACTCCCTTTTTCAGGCAGGGGAAAAGGAAATATTTGATTTAAAAACCGGATTTCGGGCAAAATACATATACGATGCTGCTAAACGGATCTCCGAGGGCACGCTTACTGTTCAAAGCGTGTTCGATGCAGGCAGCTACGCCGAGGCGGAAAAGCTTCTGCTCTCCGTTAAGGGAGTGGGGCCCAAGGTTTGCGCCTGCGCTCTTCTTTTCGGGTTCGGATATCTCTCGGCGTTTCCCGTGGACGTTTGGATGAAGAAGGTGCTTCAAAACCGCTTTACCGAAGGCTTTGATCCTTCTGTCCTCGGCCCGTTTGCCGGAGTTGCACAGCAATATCTCTTTTATTTCGAAAGATACGTGGGCGATGACAGGTGATTGACAAATCAAGCATATAAGGTTATAATTATAGTATTAATAATTAAGGAAAGAACGGTATTCATATGAACAAGACCACACGTATAATCCTGCTGTGCGTTGCAGGATTGCTTATTGTCGGCGGCATCACTACTGCCATTATTTCTCTTGTGATGGACAAGCCTGTGAAGGAGCCGGTAAAAAACACCACAGCCCCCACCACCCAGGCAGGCACCGGCACAGGTACCAAGATAGACGAAGCTGCAAAGGAGCTTATAGAGCTTCTCGAATCAAACGACAAGTCTATCACCGTTGAGTTTGCCTATGACGATATGGGCAACGTAATGAACGAAAAGTACTACAAAAACGGTGAATACTGCGGCCAGCGTTGGTATTACCGCATCGAAAAAGAGGATCATAGCATACTCTACGATGCGAAAGAGAACGAGATCGCCTCTTCAAAGACTGTTTACAACACTGTAGGCAGCATTGATATTATTGAGGAATACATGAGCGGCGCCCTTGTCAAGACCACCAAGTACGAATACTACGAGGATCTGAGAACTCCCAAGAAAAAGACGGTCAAGGATATGACCGGCGAGGTTGAGCTTGCTCAGGTGACCCGTTACGACGATACAGGCAAAAAAACCGAGACCATAAGCTACCGCGACGGTAAGGAGATCTCCAAGGTCATCCACAATATCGCAAGCGGCACCAACTGAAACGGCGGTGAGGATATTGAAAAATAAAGCATTGACAGCTCTGCTTTTCGGACTTTGCTGCCTTATTCTCCTATCCTCCTGCGCCAAAAAGGATAAAGGCAACACCGATACAACTGCTGCCGACACCGCTCCCGTTCAGAACGGTATGGTATATCAGTACAGCGGTGGCGGCAACTCAGACAGAGTGGTAAGCGGAATCAACTACGAAAACGGCATCGAAACCTACCGACAGAGCTATGATTATTGGCCCGACGGCAGACTTCAGGGCATCACAAGAACCGTAAACGGTCAGGAGACCGAATCTTGGAACTACAACTACTATCCCGAGGGTCAGCTGATGCAGATGGTGTATCTTTATACCGACGGAGGCGTTGAATGCAGGGATGATTACAAGTACACCGAGAGCGGCGACATTCAGAGCATATCTTCCTATGTGGACGGCGAGTCCATGGGCAGCACCGTTTATACCTACAATGACGACGGCAAATGTACAAAGGAGGAGCTTCTCGACCCCAACGGCGCTGTTATCAAGCACACAGAGTATACCCTTGACGAAAAGGGCAACAAGGTATCCGCACACTTTTTTGAGTTCGGCAGTGAGTTTGCCTACAGCCTTTACGAATATAATAAAAACGGCAGCGTTATATCCGTTAAGAATTACCGCAAGGACGGCACATTCACCGGTGAAGAAAGCTTTGAGTACAACGCAGACAAGACTATGAAGCGAGCTACCAAAAAAGACAGTGTGGGCAAAACAGTCAGCCACACGGAGTATCTATACGACGACGGCTTTTGCTATCGCGAGATATATTACGAGAACGGAAAGCCCGTATATCGCTATGATTACTCAAAGGAAGGCACCCGCTCCTACTATTCCTACTAAATGATTCCCATTTTTCGGCAAATTACTTGATTTTTTCTGCGTGCGGTAGTAAAATGATTTACAGTAATAATTAAGATCGCAAAGAAAGGTATGGAAATAATAATGGCTAATTTCAGAAGAATCGGCGTTCTCACCAGCGGCGGTGACGCTCCCGGTATGAACAATGCAGTTCGCGCAGTTACCCGTGCGGCTCTCGCTCAGGGTCTTGAGGTTATCGGCATC
>JAFXFQ010000232.1 GCA_017520365.1 Clostridia bacterium | reverse complement strand
TCATTCTCTTTCCTCCGAATATAATATACCACGCTAATTATACCAAAAAAGGGACATAGAATCAATAACGGATGTGATTTTGGAAGAAATCTTAATGATTTGCTATTGAAAAAGGCAAATTAATATGGTAGTATAAGACAGTATTGTTATAATGTTTCATTTTGAAAGGAGAGCTTGCTATGGCAAAAAGAACACGTGGCGGTGAGGAGATAGATCCTTCCGTATACGCCACAAATTACACGGAATTCACTCTCAAAAAGGATGCTTCTCCCAAGATCCTTCTCATCAGAGTAGCTATGCTTGCGGCTTATATTGCTATCGCACTTGTAATATTTCTCAAGCTTTGGTGGCTCGGTGCACTTGTTGCCCTCGTGTTTATCGCGGCTTTGTATTTCACATGGCCTTTGACAAATATAGAGCACCAGTATACTCTTTCCTCCGGAGGCTGGAAGTTTGAGACCAGCTACGGCCCGAGAAGTGTTGTTGCCCTCGAGGTAAAGATCAAGGATATGAAGAAGATCGCTCCCATTGACAGCGATGCTGAAAAGCTTGTGAAGACTGCTAAGGTGTACGATTTCAGAAGCAGCCCCAAGCAGAAGGAGGATATCTACTATGCCGTTTTCGAGGAAGGCGGCAAGGACAGCATCATCCTTTTCCAGTGCACAAACAAGGCTCTTAAGATCTTCAAGAGCTATAACAAGGAAAACACCGTAGTGGTGGATACCCTCAGATATTAAGAATATAATTATATCCTCCCCGCATATATTTCAGTAAATATGTGCAGGGAGGATATTTTATGAAAAAGCTGTTGGCGCTTTTGGTTCTCGCAGCTTTTCTGCTTTGCTCCTGCAGGGCAGAAAATGCTGATACGGGAGGAGAGCGCTTTTTTGATTACCAAAAGGGATTGCGAATGGTAGAGGGAACTTTTTTTGAGGGGGCGCAGGAGTATGGGATCAAACTGTATTTTAAAACAAAGGAAGGGGAGGCGGGAGTATGCCGCAGGGTAGAATATACGTCTCCGGAAACGGTAAAGGGACTGATATTCACCCTGGAGGGGCAAAAGATCACAGCCGAGCTTGCAGGTGTTCGCATAAACGGAAGCTATTTTATGTATGACAGCGTGTTTAGGATGAAGGAGATGTTTTCGCTTTCAGAGGCGGATATATTGTCAATAGAAAAGGGTGAAAACGAAACGACTGTGGCGACGGGCAAGGCAGGGGATGATAGCTGGCAGGTCACAACGGGAAGGAACGGTATCCCGAAGATGATAGTTTATGAATCCGCTGAGGGGAGCTATAAAATAAAAATAGATAAGGTGGAATTTGCAGATCAGCTTTGTTGACAAACGTCGGCAGACGGGATATAATGATTTCGGTATACATTATTATATAACGGAGAAACATCATGCCCTACAAGTATAAAACAGAGCTGCATTGTCATACGCGCCACGTGAGCCGCTGTGCCGGCCACGATGCAGAAGGAATAGTTGATGCCTATCTCGCCGCAGGATATACGTCTATAGTAATAACTGAGCATCTTGCCGCAGGAACCTTTGTTGAAATGCAGGACAGACCTCTTTCCGAGCAGATGGAGCACTTTGTTCAGGGATACAGAGAGGTAAAAAAGGCGGCAAAGGGAAGACTTAACGTTCTTATGGGGGCAGAGGTCAATTTCGCAGGTACTCTCAGCACCGACTACCTCATATACGGTCTTGAGGAGGAGTTTTATCACCGTTGTCCCGATATTTATACACAGAATAAATATTGGACCGCAAGCCTTGTCCGCAATAACGGCGGCGTGTTCATTCAGGCACACCCCTTCAGAACCAATTGCGCCGTTACAGAGGATTTTGTCCTTGATGGGATCGAGGTCTGGAACGGACACCCCTTCCAGAAGAATCATAACCGTATCGCCCGTGAGTATGCAAAGGAGTATCCTCAGTATATCCTGACCTCCGGCGGAGATCATCACGACAGTAATATGGAGCCCGACGCAGGTATTCTCACAAGGGAGCCCATCGTTACCGAAAAGCAGCTGGCGGAGGTGCTTCGAAGCCGCGATTTCAAGCTCATCTGCGACAGAGAGGCCAGAGAAAGAAGCAGAGAGAGCGAAAAAAGATAAAAAATTTCATTCTTCGCGAATTAGAAAAAACGAGGAAACGAGAGCATAAGAGAGAAAACGAGAGCTTTCAAAGTGATAAATTAATTTCTTGAAATTTTTTTCAAAAAAGGTATTGACAAGTGCATATGGGTTTGCTATAATCTCACTTGCTGAAAATAACACATTAAAGCTAAATCGGAGGATAATCTTATGTCTACTTATATGGCAAAGAAAGAAACCGTTGAGCGCAAGTGGTACATTATCGATGCGGCAGGTAAGCCCCTCGGTAAGACTGCAGCTGCAGCGGCTACTATACTTCGCGGCAAGCACCGTCCTGAGTACACACCCCACGTTGACTGTGGTGAATTCGTTGTAATCATCAACGCTTCCAAGGCTGTTCTCACAGGTAAGAAGCTTGAGCAGAAGTTCTATCGTCGTCATTCCGGCTACATCGGTGGTCTTAAGGAAGTTTCCTATAAGCACATCATGGCAACAAAGCCCGAGTTTGCAATGGAGCACGCAGTTAAGGGCATGCTTCCTCACAACTCTATCGGCGACAAGGCAATCACTCGTCTCAAGGTATATGCAGGCGAGGCACACAAGCAGCAGGCTCAGAAGCCTGAGGCTTACGAGATCTGAGAAAGGGGATAACAGAAAATGTATACAAGTGCAAAGCCTTATTTCTATGGCACAGGCAGAAGAAAGAGTTCTGTTGCCCGCGTTCGTCTCTATCCCGGTACCGGTGTTGTAACAATCAACGGTCGTGACATTGACGATTACTTTGGTCTCGAGACCATGAAGCTCATCATCAACCAGCCCTTCGAGGTTACAGGTACAATGGGCAAGTTCGATATCGTTGCAAGCGTAAAGGGCGGCGGCTTCTCCGGTCAGGCAGGCGCTATCCGTCACGGCGCATCCCGCGCACTCCTCCTTGCTGACGATACATTCCGTGCATCCCTCAAGAAGGCAGGTTTCCTCACCAGAGACCCCAGAATGAAGGAAAGAAAGAAGTACGGACTCAAGGCAGCACGTCGTGCTCCCCAGTTCTCGAAGAGATAATTACCCCTTTGGGATTATTTCGATACAAAAACAGCACTCACTTCGGTGGGTGCTATTTTTTTGCCGCTCCGTGTCATTCTGAGCTTGTCG
>JAFXFQ010000231.1 GCA_017520365.1 Clostridia bacterium | reverse complement strand
GGAACACCTCCCGTTAATACAGCATACCTTATGGAGGCTGTGGGTAAGGAAAGAGGCTGGAAGGCCCCCACTCTTATTTCCTTCCTTGTAAGACTTGAGGAAAGAGGCTATATATCCTCTAATAAGCAGGGTAAAGAAAGATACTATATGCCCGTAGCGGATGAGCTTAAGTATATGCAGACCGTTACTGCTGATTTTATTGAGCAGTACCATGGCGGCTCATTTGTTCATCTTATGGATACTCTTTTCAAGGACAAGAGCCTTTCCGAGTCTGATATCGACGAGCTTCTTGAGTGGCTTAAATCCAAATATTGATAATGACAGAAAAAGAACGTTTCCTGCTGGCGAGATGCAGCTTGGAGAACGATCATTTGCGATATAATATCGGTACTTATAAGGAACGCTCACAGCATATGATACTGAAGCTTTTTTATGAACCCGATATAGCATATCACGAGGTTCCTTTTGAAGGATATGTTGCTGATATTTTGAACCAAAAGGGAATAATCGAGATCCAGACCGCCGCCTTTCGCTCGTTGAACGAAAAGATGGCGGTTTTTTTGCAAAGCTTTCCTGTTACAGTTGTGTTTCCCGTTGCAGAAAAGAAAAGAGTTGTATGGACAGACCCCGAAACAGGTGAGACTGAGGAGGGAGTGTACAGAACTTATCCGAAGTCAAAATATAAAATACTGTCAGAGCTTCTATCTGTAGTTGATCATTTCGGTGATCGAAATTTTTGCGTACATATGCTTCTTTTAAAGAGCACACAGTGCAAAATGAAGGACGGATACGGTAAGGATAAAAAGAAAAAGGCGACAAAAACTGATACCGTTCCCGACGAGCTTATGGACAGAGTGATTCTGAATAATGCTGATGATATAAGAGCCATGCTGCCGTTTGATATCGGCAGTCGCCTTACAACTGCTGAGATATCCTCGGCCCTGGGTCTTAGGCGTGTGTCGCTTTGGCGTGCCGTGAAGTTTCTGACCATTACGGAGATACTGGCTCCTGTCGGCAAAAAAGGCAACAGCATAATTTATGAGGTAAGTAAAACTTTGGAATAATACTGAAAAACAGCGGATGCCTTTAGGTCGGTATCCGCTGTTTTACTGAAATCGTGAGAATATATCTTTTGTTGTTTGATTCAACTGTAAAAGTCAAGTAATGGCAGGGAATACCCGGCTTTGAAAAAAGACCGTCTCCAACCATTTTTCCGTAAGCTTCCTTTCTTGTCCAGGCACGAAGAAAATCATCCGCTGTTTCTACATCGGTGTTTAAAAAACGCTTGGCGATTCTTGTATATCGTGCAATATCGCCTTTTTCAGGGATTTCCTCAATATCAATACCGATTCTTTGCCCGCTTTGCGGTATAACAAGTGAAAAATCTGAGTCCGAAAGATTTTCTGTCAGCACAGCTACTGCGCACAGCTCGGGGCAGTGAGATACAGAAACGTCTCCGTTGTCACATTGTAGAAACGGCCTTCCCTTATCATCCTTTTGCTGTATATCATCATTGTATCCCAACGAGATGAGCATATCAGACATCAGCTCTTTGGTAGAGGCGCGCTGTTCTGAAAGAGTTTTGCCGCACTTTTTCAAGGAAAGATAGATCATTTATCCTTATTTTTCTTTAGCTTGTAGATCTAAGTTCCGAAATAGAATTTGGGAAGCTTCATCATTCTGCCGATGCGCTTAGGTTCACAAAGAAGTCTGTAGAACCATTCAAGGCCCAGTTTTATAAAGAGCTTTGGTGCTCTCTTAACGTTACCTGAATAGACGTCAAGACTTCCGCCAAGGCCAAGATATACCTTTACGTTGGGGAGACGGTCCCTGTTTTTATAGATCCAGTTTTCCTGAAGAGGAGCACCGAGACAAACGAAAAGTATCTCGGCTCCGGATTCGTTGATATGGCGGATGGTTTCGTCGTTTTCTTCGCCATCCTTCTTGCAGTAACCGTCACGGGTACCGACGACCTTGATGCCCTCAAACTTTTTTTCAAAGATTGGAATGCACTGATCTGCAACGGAAACACCGCTCTCAGTTCTCGTAGCATCTTTACCGCCGAAAAGGAATACGCCCTTGCCGTTTCTTGCAGCGATATCAAGAACACGTTCACCAAGTTCTACTCCCGCAACCTTCTGTTTGAGAGGTGTTTTAAGTATTTTGGATGCTTTTACAACACCGATTCCGTCAGGAACGATAAGCTCTGCGGAATTAACCACCTCGTAAAATGAGTTGTCCTCAATGCACATTTGCACGATCTCGGGGTTGGGGGTATAAATGGCAGTGACCTCGCCTGCTTTTACTCGATCTTCAACAAAGCTTGCGGCTTCATCCATTGTGACGTTGGCGAAATAAACGCCTCTTATATTTATCTTCTGAACTTCCATAATTAACCTCACATAATTAAAAAGGCTGCCGTTGCAGCCTTTTTTATTACTTAGCTGATTCGAGATATGCAACCACGTCACCAACGGTGATGAACTTATGGATGTCGTCATCACTGATGGAAACGCCAAAATTATCCTCGCAAAGAAGAACGAGGTCAGCAAGCTCAAGAGAGTTGATGCCGAGGTCGTTTACAAGCTGGGTATCAAGTGCGATATCTGCTTCTGCAATATCAAGCTCGTTTACGAGCAGGTCTTTAACTTTATCAAACATTGGTCTGATCTCCTTGATTTATATACTTAATTATTTAACGAGAAAACGCTTGATCTTTTTGGAAAGAGTTCTCTCAAAGGGTTCTTTTCTGATTTCGAAACGAGCGATGTGCTTGTAGGAGGGAAGTGATCTGTTGATCTGAGCGATCGCTTCCTTCAGAATGAAGCTTACCGCTGTATCGGAGGTGCCGTCGCCGAGAACCTCGTAATCGGGAACGATAACAGCGGTGATGCACACACCTTCGTCGCTGTCACGTCCGATAACAACGCATTCCTTAATTGCAGATACCCTGTAGAGATAATCCTCAAGCTCTTCAGGATAAATGTTCTTACCGTTAGAGGCGATGATAACGTTCTTAAGACGTCCTGTGATATAAATATAGCCCTTCTTGTCAACGGTTCCGATATCACCGGATCTGAACCAGCCATCCTCAGTGAGAACAGCTTCAGTAGCCTCAGGATTATTGTAATATCCCATCATAACGTTTTCACCCTTAATGAGGATCTCGCCCTCTTCACCAACGCTGTCAGGGAGTTTATCGATCTTTACTTCAACGCCTTCTACGGGCTGACCTACGGAGTTGAAGGACACCTTGCCGGGG
>JAFXFQ010000230.1 GCA_017520365.1 Clostridia bacterium | reverse complement strand
ATCCTGCAATGTATATCGGAGCCGTCACCCTTGACCCCTCCATCAAAGACTCCGAGCGTGAGCTTCTCCTCGCGGGTAATGCGAAAAGAATTCTTGGGATTTAAAGGGGATGCAAAGAACTTTTTTGTAAAAAAGTTCTCTGCACTCTCAAAAAACTTCAAAATTAGTATAACTAAATTTTATAAGGCAAAAAAGCGGTGCTTTGCACCGTAAGCGATATATCTATCAACAAAAGAAAAGACACTAAAAATGAACGAGTTCATTTTTAGTGTCTTTTCTTTTGTTGGCTTTTGCCTTTTCGATTGCTATGCCTTTTTAAAGTTTTTTGGGCGACTTTTTTACAAAAAAGTCGCAATAATTATTCCTTCTCAGGGATGTTTACGGAGATGCAAAGCTCTTCAAGTGCCTTAGGATCTCCGGGAGCGGGACACTTGGACATAAGCTCTGATGCATTCTGAACCTTTGGGAATGCGATAACCTCTCGGATATCCTCAAGGCCGAGAAGTAAAGTTACAAGTCTGTCAAGACCAAATGCAAGGCCGCCGTGAGGAGGTACACCGTACTTGAATGCTTCAAGGAGATAGCCGAATTTCTCGTTTGCAGTCTCTGCATCGATGCCGAGAGTTTCAAACATCTTTGTCTGACGCTCTGTTGTATGGATTCTGATAGAGCCGCCGCCAAGCTCTGTACCGTTAAGAACGCAGTCATATGCACGGGCACGAACAGAACCGGGATCAGTATCGATCTTATCCATATCCTCTTCCATGGGCATAGTGAAGGGATGGTGCTTCGCATAGAAGCGGCCGTCCTCCTCGTCATACTCGAAGAGGGGGAACTCTGTTACCCAGAGGAAATTGAACTTGGACTTATCAATAAGTCCCATTCTCTTTGCAACCTCGCAACGAAGTGCGCCAAGGGAGTCAAATACGACGGAGTTTTTGTCTGCAACTACAAGGAGAAGGTCTCCTACGTTGCACTCTGTCTTTGAAAGGATAGCCGCAACATCGTCCTCGGAAAGGAACTTTGCGAAGGAAGAGGATGCGCCGCCCTCTGCGTTCTTATACCATGCAAGACCCTTTGCACCGTAGGTCTTAACGAACTCTACGAGAGAATCGATCTCCTTACGGGCCATCTTAGCACCGCCGGGAACGTTGATAGCGCGAACGCTACCGCCGCCTGCAACACAGTTAGCAAATACGCCAAAGCCGCAGCCTGCCACGAGATCGGAGATATTGCAAAGCTCAAGGCCAAAGCGGGTATCGGGCTTATCGGAGCCAAATCGCTCCATAGCCTCTGCATATGTCATTCTCTTGAAGGGAGTCTCAAGAGGAAGCTTCATAAAGTCCTCGAAAACCTTTTTTATAAAGCCCTCGTTTACTGCGATGATATCCTCTTCATCTGCAAAGGACATTTCAAGGTCGATCTGGGTGAACTCAGGCTGACGGTCAGCTCTCAGGTCCTCGTCTCTGAAGCAACGCGCGATCTGGATGTAACGGTCAAAGCCGGAGTACATGAGGAGCTGCTTATAAAGCTGGGGAGACTGAGGAAGAGCGTAGAAGCAACCGGGGTGAACTCTGGAGGGCACGATATAGTCACGTGCGCCTTCGGGAGAGGGCTTGATAAGGATAGGTGTTTCGATATCTATAAATCCCTGATCGCGGAAGTAGTTTCTTGCGATGTTTGTGATCTCACTGCGAGCAAAGATGTTTCTTTGCATATCGGGACGGCGAAGGTCAAGATAACGGTATGTAAGTCTTGTTTCGCTGTTTGTTTCGGAATTCTCAACGATGGGGAAAGGAGGGGTGAGGGCTTGAGAAAGGACCTTATACTCGTCTACCGCAACCTCGATCTCACCTGTGGGGAGATTCTTGTTGACAGCGCCCTCGCCACGGGCACGAACTGTACCCTTAGCGCAAAGAACGTACTCACTTCTTGTGGTAAATGCCTTCTGGAAGATATCACGGTCAGTGTTATCGTCAAAAGCAAGCTGAACGATACCTGTGCGGTCTCTCAAGTCGATAAAGATAAGGCTGCCAAGGTCTCTCTGTCTCTGGCACCAGCCGAGAACGGTTACTCTCTCTCCGATATTAGCGGCAGAAAGTGTTGCACAATAATGAGTGCGCTTATCGTTTCTTTCAAAAATTTCCATAGCTTTTTCCTTCTATATAGAGTAAAAATTAAACAAAGAATTTTTCAAAGGCTACCATAAGGTCGTCGCAAACAAAGTCTGCTCCGGCCTCATAAAGCTCTGCTTCACTAAAGGAGGTGGTCACCGCAACGGCAAACATTCCTGCCGCCTTTGCCGCCTTCACTCCTGAGATGGCATCCTCGAAAACGAGGCAGGCTGCAGGATCTTCCCCGCACATTTCAGCCGCCTTCAAAAAGATATCGGGAGCGGGCTTTTTCTTTTCCACGTCGCTACCCGTAACGATAGCCTTGAACAGAGCGGTATCTACACCGACACAGTTAAGATTTGTCTCAACCTTGAAAAGTCCTGCAGACGATGCAACGGCAATATCGTAGTCTGCATTATGCAGTGACTCTATAATACTGCGGCTCCAGGGAAGGACGCAAAGCTCATTCTTGGCGTATTCTGCATAGAGCTTGTAGGATACGTCTGTCATTTCAAGGCAGTAGGGTACCCCGTGAGCTTCAGAAACACCTCCTATGTAAAGGATATCACCCATACCCGTATAGGGAGTGAACTCTTCCCTTTCTGCCTTAACACCCCACTGAAGGAGTGCATCCTGACAGGCGTGCTTAAAGGCCTTCTCGGAGTCAACCAGGACTCCGTCCATATCAAATATTGCAAGATTGAATCTTTTCATAAAGAATTACATCCAATTTTAACTAATTATAACAAAGGTTTTTAGCCTTTGCAAGATCATTATACTATGACGACAGTGGATATTGCAGGAACGGTACCGTCAAATTCTTCACCGCTCATCATATCCCTGCCTCTGTACTGTGTTTCCACATCGGTACCCGTTACGTTTGAGATAACAGTAATACGCTTATCTCCGAGGACTCTCTCATAGGCAATGAATCCAACACCGCTTTCAAGGACTCTGAAATCGCCCTCAGCAAACACAGGGTCGCGACGAAGCTGACCAAGACTCTTATAGTGTGACAGCAACCCTATGTCCTCATGTCCCCAGGGATATGTTCGGCGGCAGAAGGGATCTCTTCCTCCCTCCACACCTGCCTCATCTCCGTAGTAAAGGCTGGGTACGCCGTATACAGTATACTGAATAGTGGATGCGGCCTTCAGAAGTCGGACACCCTTATCGTACTCATTATCTATCATTTTGTGGGTAGAGAGTGTGTGGTTGGACATTCCCTGATATCTGCCGTCTCCGAGAACGGTCAATATTCTGTCAGTATCGTGGGTGCCAAGAATATTCATAAGGCTGTCACAGCAGCACTTTGGATAAGATGAATAGATCTCCGTCAAGGTCTCTGCAAAGGCCTTGCCGTTTTTTGTCTTCAAAAAATTGATGCAGGCAGTGCGGAAGGGATAATTCATTACGCTGTCAAGCTGTCGGCCTCTGAAATATCTTCTTCTCTTGCCGTATGCGATCTTATCGGCAGCATTTTCCCAAACCTCGCCGATTATGACAGCCTCCGGATCTGCCGCCTTTACCGTTGCGCGGAATTCATCCAGAAAATCGTCGGAAAGCTCGTCCGCAACGTCAAGTCGCCATCCACCGGTGCCCCGCTTCACATATTCTGCGCCAATACCATTCTCACCTGTGAAGTAGCGGCGACAATTTTCGTCCTTGTGATTGAGCTTTGGAAGGATCTTGATCCCCCACCAGGAGAGATAGGTCTCATCGTCCTCACCGAAAGAGTACCAGCTGCGGTATGGGGAGTCAGGGTCCTTATAAGCACCGCCGTGTCCCTTTTCTGAGTTATAGTGGCGGTATCTGTCAAAATAAAGGCTGTCATCACCCGTATGATTAAATACTCCGTCCAGGATGACACGGATGTTTCTCTTTTTTGCCTCACTGAGAAGAAGCTCAAAGGCCTCTCTTCCTCCGAGGCAAGGGTCTATTTCTGTATAGTCTCCGGTATCGTATTTGTGGTTTGAATACGCCTTGAAAACAGGATTAAGATATATTACGGTAACACCAAGCTCGCAAAGATAATCCAGCTTCTCGGCAACTCCGTATAGGTCGCCGCCGTAGAAAAGGTTATTTTTCACGGCAGCACCAGGATAGAGACCGTACTGAGAAATGGGGGCGTACCAGTCGTTTTCATACACCGCATCCTCCCTTTGGGGTGAACGACCGGAGCGGAAGAATCTATCGGGAAAGATCTGGTACATGGTACCGCCGTGAAACCACTGCGGTGTTGTAAAATCCTCTTCATAAACAAGAAGTCTGAAGCGATTACCTTCCTTTGGGATCAGCTTATAGTTTACGTTATCAATTGAGGATGCAAAGAGGGTATCCTCTCCTCTCAAAAAGAGAACCGTATACCAATATAATCCTTCGCCAATGCGCGAAAGATCAAGACTGAGACTGAACTCTCCTCCACCCAGGGATTCGAATGGGTAGTCGCAGTCCTTTTCGCCATCGTGCGAAAGGCGAAGAACTACATCGCGAACGCCGCAGCTTCTCGGCGCAGTCACTTTAAAATCCAGTATTCGGGCGCGGGAAAACGCTCCGCAATGCGAAGCGTTTTTCCCGTCTGTAAATTTTTCAAGCTTGATTTCGGTATTATCCGAAAATTCATGATTGAGCTTTACAAGCATCTGTTTTCCCCAAAAAAATTATTTCTTGCCGGTCATTCTCTTGATATTCCAGATGCGGTCAGCGTACTCGCTTACAGCACGGTCTGCCGCAAACTTGCCTGCTCCTGCAATATTCATAAGAGACTTTCTGTTCCATTCTGCGGGATCTGCCTTATACAGATCGTTTACATCCTTATGCATCTTTCTGTAGGACTCAAAGTCTGCCATACACATAAAGGGATCGTGTATGAGAAGATACTCGGATATGTGAGCGAAGGACTGACCGTTGAAGCCCTGAGAGAAGCGGTTAACGATTCTCTGGAGTCTTTCGTTTCTGTTGTAATAATCAGAGCTGTGGTAGCCCATGGAGCGGATGTTTTCAACCTCGGGAGCTGTGAGACCGAACATGAAGAGGTTGCCGTCGCCTGCCTCCTCTGCCATTTCGATATTCGCACCGTCTGCCGTACCGATGGTGAGGGCACCGTTGATCATAAGCTTCATACAGCCTGTACCGCTTGCCTCCTTACCTGCAAGAGAGATCTGCTGGGAGAGCTCTGCTGCGGGAACAAGCTTTTCAGCGGTAGTTACGTTATAGTCCTCAAGGAATACGACACGGAGCTTTTCGGCTATCTTGGGGTCCTTTGCGATATCCTCACCGATGTTCCAGATAAGGCGGATGATCTCCTTAGCCATTCTGTATCCGGGAGCAGCCTTTGCACCGAAGATAAATGTCTGAGGAAGAACGTCTGCATTGGGATCGTCCTTGAGCTGGAGATACAGATCAATAATATTCATAGCATTGAGAAGCTGACGCTTATACTCGTGAAGTCTCTTGATCTGCACGTCGAAAACAGTTTCTGTGTTAAGGAGAATACCTGTCTTCTCGTAGTAATGCTTTGCAAAGCTTTCCTTGTTTTCCTTCTTGATCTCTGCAAGTCTGTCAAGAACAGTCTGATCGTCCTTGAACTTAGCAAAGTTTTTGAGCTCGGTGGGGTTCTTCTTATAGCCTTCACCGATACACTCATTGAGAAGACCCGCAAGGCCGGGGTTGGAGTATGTGAGCCAACGACGGTGAGCGATACCGTTTGTTACGTTATCGAACTTATCGGGCCACATACGGTAGAAATTACGGAAAGTGATATCCTTAAGGATTCCGGAGTGGATCTCGGATACGCCGTTGACATGGTGGCTTCCCACGATAGCAAGGTTTGCCATTCTTACAACGCCGCCTGCAAGGATAGCCATTTCGGAAATTCTGTTCCAGTTACCGGGATATGCCTCCCATACCTCCTTACAGAATCTCTCATTGATCTCGTGAATGATCTGATGGATTCTGGGGAGACGGAGACGGAAGAGATCCTCATTCCAGGTTTCAAGCGCCTCGGGAAGCACGGTATGGTTCGTATAGGATGTCATTCTGGAAACGAGATCCCACGCCTTTTCCCATGTAAGGCAGTACTCATCAAGAAGAATACGCATAAACTCGGGAACGCAAAGTGCGGGGTGAGTATCGTTGATGTGAACGCATACCTTGTCAGGCAGGTTATCAATGGTGCCGTAAACTGCCATATGGTCACGGATGATGCTCTGGCAGGATGCGGAAACCATGAAATACTGCTGTGTGAGACGGAGGATCTTACCGTCGTAGTGATTATCTGCAGGGTAAAGAACCTTACAGATGATATCAGCATTAACGCTGGATTCAAGAGCTCTTGAATATTCGCCCTCTGCGAAGAGGTTCATATTGAAGTTATCGATATCCTTAGCCTTCCAGAGTCTTAGAAGAGAAACTGCCTCGCTGTCGCCTCCGCTCATCATCATATCATAGGGAACGGCCTCGATCTCTTCACAGTTATCATAGATGATCTCAAGTCTGCCGTTATTCCATTTTTCGCGGATGCGGCCGCCGAAGCGTACACGGAAAGTACGGTCTGTTCTGGGAACAAGCCATACCTCTCCGCCGGGAAGCCAGTTATCGGGCATTTCTACCTGAGTACCTTCGATGATCTTCTGCTTGAAAAGACCGTACTCGTAGCAGATAGAGAAGCCTGTTGCAGGATAGTCAAGAGATGAGAGTGAATCCATATAGCAAGCGGCCAGTCTGCCGAGACCGCCGTTGCCGAGGCCGGCGTCAGGCTCACACTCGTAAAGATCGGAAAGGTCTACGCCAAGCTCCTTGAGAGCGGCTGTATACTGATCTACCAGACAGAGGTTATGGATGTTTGTTTTGAGAGAACGTCCTACAAGGAACTCCATGCACATATAGTAAACTCTCTTTGCACCTTTGCGGTTTACCTTATGCTTAAAGGACTGTCTCTTCTCTGTCAGAATATCTCTGACAGTCATAGCACAAGCCTTATAGAGCTGTTCCTTGGTAGCCTCTTCGGGAGAGCATCCGAAATAACGGGAGAGCTTTGTTTCAATATTTGCTTTAACTTCATTTGCGCCGGGATTGTAATTCATTGGTGGTTTTTCCTTTACTTTGGTTTATATTCTTACTATTTTACAGATTGTAATACAGATCTGCATACTGCTCTGCAGATGCACTCCATGAAAAATCTGTTTTCATTACTTTTTGCTGAAGCTTCTTCATGGCATCTCTGTCTGCGTATACCTCAAGGGCCGCACATACTCTGTCATAAAGCTCATCAGCATTGTAGTTTGCGAAGGTGAATCCGTTTCCGCAGAGCTCTCCGTCGCAAATCCAGTAGCCCTTGATGGAGTCGTAAAGACCGCCGGTCT
>JAFXFQ010000229.1 GCA_017520365.1 Clostridia bacterium | reverse complement strand
GGGGATAAGCACCTTTGATTTGTCCTTTGACATAAGCTTCATGAAGCGGGACCATTCGTTCTTGACCCAAACCGCGTTGAAATAATCATATTTCGTGCCAATGCAGAGCATGACCTTTGCCGTGTTCAGGGCAGCAAATATGTAGGGCTCGTACTGCCTGTCAAGCTTATCTTCAAGGGTGACTCTTGCAAAAAATACCTTCAGCCCTTTAGCACAAAGTGCATCGTATATGTCATAGGCAATAACGCTGTCTACCGTTCTGCTTCCGTTTTCGTCCGTTTCTTTATAGCAAATGAAAACGTCATAGGGTTTCTCGTTTTTGCTGACGGCAAGAACATCCCTTCTTATGCTGTCTATCTCCCTTACCTGATCCAAATAGATATTCTGCGAGGGAATATCTGCATATTTCATAACAAGCTTGAACACATCGTCCTCCTCAAGACTCTTGAAGGAGGCTCTGTGGCAGGTGGGTATCTTTCTTGCCGTGGCGGGATCGTCAACATACTCGATACCGTAGTTGCAAAGGCAAAGCCCCCAGTAGGCCTCCGCCTCCCCGGGAAATTCTGCAATAATATTCT
Organism: Clostridia bacterium; assembly: GCA_017520365.1. Taxonomy (GTDB): domain Bacteria; phylum Bacillota; class Clostridia; order Oscillospirales; family CAG-272; genus Avispirillum. The sequence continues at coordinate 8,907 of JAFXFQ010000229.1, read as the reverse complement.
CATAAATATCGTTAGCCTTGTCAAACTCACCCACCATACGGAGACGGTTGGCACGGTTGTAAAGATTAACCTTTTTCTCGCTGTCTCCATCGGGAACGGTCTGCCTTGTGCAGCAATATTCGCACTCAACGATCTTTGCGCCGTCAACCACATCCAGATTGCCGCCACACATCTTACATTTAAAAACTGTCATAATACTACCCTGTTTTTTTGTTTTGCACCTGTACAATTTAATTTTTTATTAAATTATACTACACGCCCATGCCCTTTTCAACAGTTTTGCCAAAAAACCTATAGCAGGGTATAACGGCAGGCAGCCACACCGATTCCTTCCATACAATGGGTTTATCGCCTCTTTTTTCAAAGCTCTTGAAAACCGCTGCCCTTTGGGATATAATGATAAAAGTATATTAAATCATACGGAGGGCCTTGTCTTGCAGAAATTCGTTCTCAATAAAAACGATGCGGGTCAGCGTCTTGATAAATTCCTTTGCAAATCATTAAAGGGAATCCCCATGTCCCTTCTCTACAAATACATAAGAAAAAAAAGGGTCAAGGTCAACGGCAAACGGGCCAAGGAAAACCAAATGCTCAATGTCGGTGACGTTATCGAGCTTTACATACCTGATGAGTTTTCAAAGACCGAGGCTGACAGCTCGGAATTTGACAAGGTGAAGGCATCTCCCGTCATCGTTTACGAGGACGAGAACATTCTCGTTTGCGAAAAAAGGGCAGGTATGCTCTCCCACACAGGCGACAAGGGAGAAAACGGTGCCGCCGCCATCCCGGAGCGGGACACTCTCATTTTTCTCATCCGCGCTTATCTTTACAAAAAGGGAGAGTATGACCCCGCCGATGAGAAAAGCTTTGCCCCTGCACTGGCAAATCGCCTTGACCGAAACACGGGCGGTCTTATCCTTGCGGCAAAGAATGCCGAGGCTCTCCGTGAGCTGAATCGTCTTATCAGGGACGGGGCAGTTGATAAAAGATATCTTTGCGCAGTCCACGGCGCACCTGCACCGAAAAGCGGTACCCTTCGAGGCTTTCTTTTCAAGAATTCAAAGACAAAGACCGTTACAGTTTACAATTCCCCCCGTCAGGGCGCAAAGGAGATAATCACCTCCTACAAAACGGAAAAATATTCAAAGGAGCATGACCTTTCCCTTCTGGAGGTCCATCTTGAGACGGGCAGAACTCACCAGATAAGAGCGCATTTTGCCTCCATCGGCCACCCTCTTCTCGGCGAAGGTAAATACGGCCACAACAAGAACGACAAAGGTCTCGGATACAAATATCAGGCCCTTTACTCCTACCGCCTGACACTCAACGTAAATGACGGCCCTCTCGCATATCTTAACGGCCGCACCTTCGAGGCGGACCGCCGCAGCATCCCATTCCTATCACTTTTCTGAGGTAACCATGATCACTAAAAAGGAAAAAGCAATAAAGCTTCCTTCAGCGCTTTTGCGCTTTTTTCTCTATGCCCTTTGCGGCATCCTTTCCGGACTTCCCGTTGCCGTGCCCGCCTTCTGGCCCCTTGGATGGCTCGCTCCCATCCCGGTGCTTTTCTCGGAAATATGGATGAGGCCGAAAAAGGATAGACTCATCTTTGCCTACGGCAGGGGATTTCTTTATTTCTGGGTGTTCGGTGTTACCGTTTTTTTCTGGTTCACAAGCCTTTACCCTCTTGATTTTCTCGGCTTTGACAAGGCCTCAGCCGCCATTGTCGTTATCCTTGCCTGCTGCGGCATACCTATGCTTCAGGCCACCGTTTCCGGCCTTCTTTTCGTTATCATCTGCATTATGAGAAGGATACGGGCCTTTGACCGCCACCCCTTTCTCTCAGCTGTTGCCACAGCTCTCCTTTTTCCGGTTTTTGAATATTTCCATACCCTTACCTGGGCGGGAGTGCCCTGGGGAAAGCTTGCCGTGGGTCAAACGGGCTGCCTTTATATCGTTCAGTCCGTCTCCCTTTTCGGAAGCTATTTCATAACCCTCATTATCTATGCGTTTTCGGCGCTTGCCGCACTTGGCATAAAATATCTGATAAAGGGTGACAGACACAGAGCCGCCATATGCGCTGTGATCTGTGCCGCCGTCTTTTTGTCAAACCTGCTTTTCGGAGCAGTATACATGACCGCAACCGATACCTCCCTTGAAAATGAGGATAAGATAACTGCAAGCGCGATCCAGGGCAACATCCGCTTTGAGGACAAATGGGGCGACAAGGAGTGGCACACTATGGAGCTTTACAAAAGGCTCACTCTTGAGGCCTCCGACAATGGAGCACAGCTCATAGTCTGGCCCGAAACCGCCATTCCCTACGACTACAGCTTCAATCCCCGAATGGAGAGACTCTTCAAGGACCTGAGCGCAAAGACCGATGCTGAGATACTTGTCACCTTCTTCGAGTCGGAGAATGGATGCCTGTACAACAGCGCCCGCCTGCTCGACAGCAAGGGGGTCATTTCTGAGGCGGCCTATAAAAAGCGCCACCTTGTTCCCTTCGGAGAATATACCCCCCTTGAGGAGCTGATCAATACCCTGGTTCCTCCGCTTGCAGAAATGTCTGCCATAGCAGATCCTCTGAGCCCCGGCAACAGCACAGCCATTATGGAAACTCAGAACGGAAGGCTTGGTACCCTCATCTGCTTTGATTCCATCTACGAGGCCCTCTGCCTTGAAAGCGTGCGCGACGGCGCTGAGCTTATTGCCGTTTCCACCAATGACTCCTGGTTCAGCCAAAGCACCGCCCTCGGCCAGCACAACGCCCACTCTCAGCTTCGTGCCATCGAGCACCGCCGCTACGTTGTGAGAAGCGCAAACACGGGCATTTCCTCCATAATCACCCCCACGGGACACATTACCGATTCTCTCGGAGACGGCCTTGAGGGATTCGTTACGGGACAGGTGTCCTACCTCGGCGGCCGGACGCTGTATACCTCCATAGGAAACATTATCGTTCCCCTGTGCGCTCTGCTTTCCTGCGCATTCATCATTTTCACACTGACAGAAAAAGGAAAGGCCAAAAAATGACCTTGATCATAACTGAAGAAATAAGCGGAAGATCCATAAAGGACCTTCTCAGAAAGGACCTTGGCTAATCCAACGGACTTATAAAAAAGCTGAAGGCTCGCGAAGGCGGCATCGCCGTAAACGGCAAGTTCGCCACAGTACGCTATATACTGAATGAGGGCGACCTTTTGTGCCTGAGCGATGAAGACAGAGAGGAGGATACCTCTCCCTACGTCACCCCCGCAGATCTCCCCATAGGCATCGCCTACGAGGACTCGGAGGTGACCGTGGCAGATAAGCCAAGCGCCATGCCTGCCCACCCATCCTTCAGCCACAGAGGGGATACCGTTGCAAATGCCCTGGCCTTCAGATATTCCAACCGCCCCTACGTTTTCCGCCCTGTCAACCGTCTTGACGGAGACACCAGCGGACTTATGATAACAGCCAATACTCACCTCTCCGCATTTCGCCTTGGAAAGGCAATGATAAACGGTGAGATCGGCAAAATGTATATCGCCATCCTCAAAAAGGAGCCTCCCGAGGATATGGGCGTTATCGACCTCTGGATGAAGCGGTGCGCCGACAGCATAATCACCCGCCGCACCTGCGACCCCGACGAAGAAGGGGCAAGACGTGCCGTTACCGTCTATAAAAAGGTATTCACCGACCCCGATAGCAACGAGTGCGCCGTTATCGCCTCCCCGGTAACGGGAAGAACACACCAGCTGAGAGTTCACTTCGCAGCTCTCGGCTGCCCTATGATAGGCGACTACCTTTACGGAGAAACAGACCCCCGTATCCCTCGCCACGCACTCCACGCCGCCTACTGCTCCTTTCCCCACCCGTCAACCGGTGAACGCATTCACGTGTTCTCCCCCCTTTGCAGTGAGATAAAAGCCATCATCGGTGAGCAAAAGGCCGACCTTTGCGAAGCGTCACTCCGCACCCAAGCCTTTGGCGACCTCTCTGCCCTGTATGACAAAATGAAAAAGGATATAAGATGATGAATTCAAAAAAAGGAAGAATAGCTCCCGTGAGTGCCCTGATTTTTGTGCCCCTCGGGATATTTCTTGCAGGAAGCGCAGTATTGCTTTTCTCCACCCTTTTTGTGCCCTTTGCCGATTTCTGGAACATCACTGCAGGCACATTTATCCGCTTTATCCTTGCCGCGGTTTTCTCATTTCTCCCCTTTTCGTTTATGGAGCTTCTCCTCCTTTCCTCCCCCGCAATAGCTGCCGTTTTTGTTCGCAGCGCCGTCAGGGGAGCAAAAAAAGGAAAGAGAGAGCTTTTAAAAGTCATTTCAGTAATACTAACCATAGCCGCTGTAGTCTGGCTTTTCTTTTCGGCAGGCTTTGCCCCCGGATACCGCACCTCCACCCTTGAAAAAAAGCTTTCACTTCCCAAAGCCGAGATAACTGCAGAGACGCTTTACGAAACCACCCTCCTCGTTATAGAAGAGCTGAACGAGGCCGCAGAAACGGTCACCTTCGTAAAGGACGGTGCTTCCGTCTCCCCCTACGGAATAAAGGAGCTTTCTCAAAAGCTCTCCATATCATACGATTCCTTTGAAAAAGACTATGGCATCATCAATAATTTTCACTCAGACGTAAAGCCATTGGTCATAAGCCCCCTTATGACCTATACCCACCTCTCGGGCATATACTCCTTTTTCACGGGAGAGGCCAACGTCAATACAAACTATCCCGATTTCGTGGTGGCCTTCACCGCCGCCCACGAAATGGCTCACCAGAGAGGAATAGCAAGGGAGGAGGAGGCAAATTTCACAGCCTTTCTCGCAATGCGGGCCTCCTCTGACAACTACCTGCGCTATTCTGCCCTCCTCAACCTCTATGAGTACCTTTCCGATAGCCTGTATAGCACAGACCCGGAACTTTGGCAAATGCAGAATTCCCTCCTGTCACCTTTGGCAAAAAGCGAACTTCGTGCATATTCCCTCTTTTTTGACAAGTACCGCGACACAACTGCCTCAAAGGTGGCAGACAGCCTGAACGATGCCTACCTTGAAAGTCAGGGCAATCAGGGTACCGTCAGCTACGGTCTTGTGACCCACCTGGCAGTCGCATATTATATGAATGGCAAATGATCCCTTTCGGAATAGATTGGTAATATACCCGTTATTGTGCTTTTGTGTATTACATATATTCCACAAACAGGCAAGTGCTTCATGGTATGAATTGCACAACTTTTCGCAGTAAAGAAAAAAAAGAAGAAAACCTCTTCCTTTTCCACGGAAAATCTGTTATAATAATGTGAATTATGGAGCAGTCTCCCTGCTCCGCCTGTTTTGAGACTTTTTTGCCGTAATTCGGCGTGACTATATATCGAAATATAACCCTTATCTGAAAGGAATCGACTGTTCATGGATAAAATAGTAGTTAAGGGAGGGGCAAGCCTTCACGGCAGTGTTGAGATCAGCGGAATGAAAAATGCCGCTCTTCCCATCATTTATGCCTGCGCCCTCGTTGAAGATAAATGCATTATAGAAAACGTTCCCGACGTGCGTGACGTAGCGCTATCACTGAATATTCTCAAGGAGATGGGCGCAACTGTTACCTCTGTAGGTAAAAACGCCGTTGAAATAGACTGCACAGAGCTTCGTTGCGGAACGTCCCGCCCCGAGCTTGTCCGCAAGATCCGTGCCTCATACTACCTTCTCGGAAGCGAGTTCGGCCGCTTCGGCAGATCCACGGTAGCATATCCGGGCGGATGCGACTTCGGAGGCAGACCTATCGACCAGCACGTCAAGGGCTTTGAATACCTGGGCGCAAAGGTAAACGTTGACTGCGATATGGTAGAGATCGAAAGTGAGCACGGCCCCGTGGGCGCCAACATTTTTTTCGACTTTGTCACAGTCGGCGCAACCATCAACGTTATGCTTGCGGCAGTTCTTGCCGAGGGCACCACAGTTATAGAAAATGCTGCCCGTGAGCCTCATATCGTAGACCTTGCAAACTTTCTCAACACCTGCGGCGCGCGCATCAGCGGTGCAGGTACGGACGTTATCAAGATCAAGGGCGTGAACAACCTCCACGGCTGTACCTATGCCATCATCCCCGATATGATCGAGGCAGGCACTTATATGATCGCGGCAGCGGCAACAGGCGGCTGCGTTCGCCTCACAAACGTTATTCCCAAGCACCTTGAGTGCGTTTCCTCAAAGATCGAGGAGACGGGCGCCATCGTTGATGAGTACGACGATTCCGTTGTTGTCACCGGTAAGGATACAGTAAGAAAGGCAAATGTCAAAACCCGTCCTTACCCCGGATTCCCCACAGATATGCAGCCCCAGATGGCAACCCTGCTCTGCCTTGCAGACGGAGTTAGCTGTGTTACCGAGGGCGTTTACGAAAAGAGATTCCGCTACGTTGCAGAGCTCCAGAAGATGGGCGCCGCAATCAATGTAGACGGCAGAAGCGCAGTCATCGAGGGCGGCAAGCCCCTCCACGGCGCATCCGTTGAAGCGGTAGACCTTAGAGCAGGCGTTGCAATGATAATCGCAGGCCTCTGCGCCGAGGGCACCACGGAGATCTCACAGATCCACCTCATCGAGCGCGGCTACGACGACGTTGTAGGCAAGCTGAAGAGCCTTGGAGCAGATATTGAAAAAGTTTCATATCCCGACTAAGGGAAGCTATAAAACAAAGGAGATAAAAAAATGGAAGTAACAAAAGACACAATCATCGGCGACGTTCTTGATTATGATATCGACACCGCTCAGTTCTTTTTTGAGATAGGTATGCACTGCCTGGGCTGCCCCCACTCCAGAGGCGAAAGCATCGAAGCAGCTTGCGAGGTACACGGCACAGATTGCGATGAGCTTGTTTCCAAGATCAACGAATTCCTTGCATCCAAAAACTGATTCACAAAGGGCTGTTGCAATTATTTGCAGCAGCCCTTAATACACCGCTTTTGCGGGGCGCCGTGGACGTCGCCCCTACAATGCACCTTGGATTTTCGGGCGGATATGGAATCCGCCCCTACAATTCACCACCATCTGCACGATGACATGAATTTGAATAAATGATATGTCTGTATAAACAACGAACGATTGAATTGTAGGGACCGACGTCCTCGACGGTCCGTGAACGAGACGATTAATTCTTACGAGATTTACGGCTACGAACATATAAACGACGGACATTTTATATTGATTTTATCGTTTGTTTGCAACGGTGCGTCGAGGACGTCGCCCCCTACAACATGGTATATCGCGCCGCCGTTTTGTTTGTGCGGGTTATTCGTTTCGGCGGGAGCAAGCGTGGGGTTCCCCGAAAGTGAGCTTGCGAGCTTTTGGGGGTTCCGAGCAAGCCCCCGCCCTACAACCAAATTCTTTGTTCTCCGTGCAGATATCGGGCGGATATGGAATCCGCCCCTACAATTTACCGAATCTCCATAGACAAAACCGAAAATATATTTTAAAGCAAAGATTTACATATCATGACCGAAAAAAGCATACCGACGCTTGATGCCCGTCTGTCCCTTGCGGCATCCTTTGTCAAGGGTGAGTGCGTTGCCGATATTGGCACCGACCACGCTTATCTCCCCATTTACCTGATCCTTGCGGGCAAATGCCAAAGGGCAATTGCGGCAGATATAAACGAGGGACCCTTGGAGCGTGCACGCATAAACTGCGCCCGCTACGGAATTGAAGAAAATGTGACCTTCTGCCTTGCGGACGGCCTTAACGGACTCCCTCTTTCAGAAAAGGGTGTCACCGATATCGTTATCTGCGGTATGGGGGGCGAGCTTATTGCCGGTATTATCGGTGCCTCCGATTACGTAAAAAGAGAAAGCGTACGTCTCATCCTTCAGCCTATGTCCCACCCGGAGCGACTGCGCCTGTACCTTGCAGAAAACGGCTTTGCCACAGACGGCGGCGGAATGGTAAAGGCACAGGACAAGCTTTACCAGTGCATTGTCTGCCACTATGACGGCCAAAAGAGAGCACTCTCCTCTGCAGCCCTTGAGCTGGGAGAGGAAAACATTACTTCCCCCTCTCCCGTTTTCAGAGAAGCCCTTGATAACCTTATCCAAAAAACAGAAAGAGCCGTTGAGGGAAGACTTCAGGGCGGCCTTGATTGTGCCCGGCAAAACAGCCTTCTATCAGAGCTTTACTCCATCCGCGAAAGGATACTTGATAATGAAAATAATTGAATTTTATAATGCTCTTTCAAAGCTTTATCCCTCCTCCCTCTCATCAAGCTGGGATAATGACGGCCTTATGTGCTGTCCCGACGATAATGCAGAGGTAAAAAAGGTCCTCGTTGCATTGGATGCAACAGAATCCGTGCTTAAGACAGCCGAGGAGGGCGGATTTGATACCGTACTTTGCCACCATCCCCTGATCTTTAAAGGACTGCGCGCCCTCAACAGCTTTGACGTGGTCGGCCGCCGCGTTATCCGTGCTATGAAGGCAGGCATCTCCGTAATATCCCTCCATACACGCCTCGACGCAGGCGAGGAGGGCGTTAACGACGCACTTGCTAAAGCGCTGGGTCTCACAGACCTGACCCCCTTCGGTGATGAGGACAGCCCCACTCTGGGAAGGATCGGCAGTACATCCGTCTGCGATCCTGCAGAGTTTGGATCCCTCGTTAAAAATGCGCTTGGTGCGCCCTCTGTCTGCGCTCATATTTCCCACCCCGTATCCCGTGTTGCAGTAGTTGGCGGTGGCGGCGGCGACCTTATTTCTGCCGCTGAGAAGGCAGGCGCCGATACCCTCGTAACAGGCGAGAGCGGATACAATAAAAGCCTTGACAGCGCAGAGAGCGGCATAAATATATTCACGGCAGGCCACTTTTATACGGAAAGAGTGGTGCTCCCCCGTCTTGCTGACCTTGCAAAAACTGTTGCAGGCGCCGAAGCCTATGT
>JAFXFQ010000228.1 GCA_017520365.1 Clostridia bacterium | reverse complement strand
TGGAGAGCCCCACCCTGTAAGTGCTGTCAAAACGGGTATAACCATCATTTAAGGTGATCTCAAGTATCTTTGCAAGATTGAGAAGACCGTCCTCACAGCCGAAATTACTCTTACCGGGTATTTCAAGCTCCTGACAGCCAAGAAGAGTATAATCACGGGCATCGCGTAGAGGAACACCGTAATTGTCAACAAAGGCGGGGATGATAGTGGTATCGGAGGCAACCGTGGGGTCGCTCATGCCCTCGGACCACATCTGCACGCCCAGCTTCAAAAGCTCGGGAGTTGTATTCTCTGCAATTCTGAGAGAAATACGGGGATGAGTTTCGTGGTTTCTTCTTGCTATCTGCAGAAAGAGGAAGGAAAGATCGTTTGTTATATCCTTGCCCGTATCGGGATCACAGCCGCCGAGGGTCATATTATGTATACCATGCTCAAGGAATTTAAGCATAAGCGCTGCGGTACAGTCCTCTGCAAACTGTCTGTCCTCTTCTACTGCCTTCTCAAAGAAGGGATACATAAACTTATCGATTCTGCCGACGCAGTCTACCCAGTCCCAAAGAGAATAGAACCATACAAGCTGGCAGGCCTCGTAATAATTCGTAGGTGCATCAAAGGCGATAGCGCGGCAGTTCTCGGCAATTCTGAGAAGGCTATCGGCCCACTCTCCGCCCTCTTTTGCCTTTTTCTCAGCTGCATCGGCGTTCATAAGGATCCAGTCACGAAGTCCCTCGAGGATTATTTTACAAGCGGTAAGCATTTCTATCTTCTTCTGCTCTGTTTCCTCTGAGAGTCGCTCGCAAACTCTCTTATGCACGCCGCCGATTCCCTTTGTCACAAGTATCTCATAGTTAGGCACTGTATGGCCCTGGAAGCCGGCTACCCACCAAAGACCTCTTTCAACTACCTGGTGGTAAACGTCTCTGCCGTTATCTGTGGGGAAAAATTCATTGGCAAGATCACTTACGTGGTCCCAGTCAAGGGGAACGAATTCACTATGCAGCTCGTCGAGAACAGGCTCAAGCTCTTCTCTTCTGTTCTTGTAAATATCGCACCAATCAAACATCTGATGGTGCTCCTGAATACCGAAGGAAAAATGCTCGCGGACAATTCTCTCGGGGCGCTGACATCCGATAAGAAGGTCTCCGTCCCAAATGGGCACCTCTGATACCATCCAGCTTCTTACTATTGCCTTTGCAATACGAGTGGGAAAGGGCTCTCCCCTTGTCTCCAGAAACACATCCACAAAGGGCTCCTTACCGTCGGGCGCTGTTCCTGTCAGGGTATCCTCACGAAAACGGTTAAGTCTCAGTCTTGTAAGCATTTCCTCATAGACTGTATTCAGCCTCTCAGAATATTCAAATCTTTCTTCGCATGATCTGTAGTTCATAGTAACCTCATTTTCTCTTTAATCTTGCTATTGCGCCGAGGCACATTTTTATTCTGTTTTTGATTCTTACTTTTATTATTTCTGCCCCGGGCAAAGGCTTTCCGAATTTATCCTTCAGTTCAGCAAAGGGGGCGTCATCCTTGAGCATACGGAAAAACACATCTCTGTTATCGGGCATGGGGGTGCAGTAACTGTACATACCGTTACTGCTGACAGACTTCTTTTCATCAGTCTCTGCCAAAAAGCAATCATTTTTTAGGATGTCCAAAAGCTTTTCACCCTGCTCGGTTCTGATGATAACAACTGACGTTCCTTTATTATCGTTCCATGCGGGATTAATTTTTGAAACTCCCCAAAAATCGCCAACTGTAATATCTGCGCAGAAATTGGGATCCTTCCATCCGCAGCTGTAACAGGAGGGTCGCAAAGTAACGTTTGCAAGGAACATTCTTATATATGGATCCGTATATCGGGAGCAATTATACTCTCCGTTCTCGGATTCAACCCGCATTGAAAACTCTTCCCAGCCCCGATTTTTATCTCTGAATGAAGCATTTGTCACTTTGGTGAAATTATCACGGAGATACTTTTCCCATATAAGAGGAGTGGGGACACCGTGGCAGATAAAGTCCATAAGATACAGGCGATCGTTTTCACCAAAAAGATTTCTTGCTCCCGCAACCTGGCAAGGAGAGCCTGTAAACAGCACGGTCCTTCCCTCTCGGAGAAGCTCTGCCATTTTTTTATAAGTATCTCCCATGTCGCTCTGCACGTATTTTGAGCCCATAAGGCCATACAAGTCCTTCTCTGTTTCGGCGCAATAGTGACACACCTTCATATTTTCATCAAAGCCTGCTCCGAATACTGCTCCGCCGTCATCAATGATCTTTTTTGCCAGAGATGCAAAAATTCCGCCGGAGGAGGATCTTTTTCTTATATCACTATCCTTGGAATATGCGGCAAATGCTGCCTTTGCCACTTCCGGTGCTTTTGTATTTACAGGGCATTTCTTTTGGCAAAGGCCACAGTCTACACACCTTTCGGCATCTACGACAGGGCGCAGAAAGCCTTCGCTGTCAGCGGTCATAGTAACTGCCTCTTTCGGGCACACCGCTTCGCAGGCAGAGCATCCGCAGCAAAGCTCTTTTTCACATATCTGCATATAGACTACTCCCTTTCTTTACCCGTGCGATTTAAGTAATTTTCTCACGAATTTATTAATGAGCTCTTTTTCAAAGCTGTTCATAACGAGGAAATACGCTACGGCAGAGTAAAGCATAACGTAAACGGCGCCGTAAACGATAACGTCCATAAGCCCTGTAAGTGGGAACAACAGCTTTATACCTGCCACCACCACTGCGGGGATAACAAGCTTTACTATCATTTTCAAAAAGTTTTTCCAGTATCTTACCATATCGATGCCGCAAAACTTTTGATAGTAGATATTGATTATAATAATGTTTGCAACTATCAAAGCGCCTGCAGTACCGATTGCACTGCCAACACTTCCGAAGCTCATAGCAAGTGGGATGCTGACACCCACGTTCACCAGTGCCATTGCGGCAAGAAGGATCGCTCTGAACCTGAATTTATCCTTGGCCTTTATAATGGATATGGCAACTGTCTGAGTAATGGGTATTAAAGCTCCACCCATAAGGATAAGCGCTACATAATAAGCGTTGACACAATCATTTCCCGCATGCCACAAGGTAAAGCTTCTTCCCACGAGAACAAATCCGCAGAACACCATAAATATTGTATAGGTCTGTATTCTGCTTGATTTTATAAAGAGATCGTTTATCCTTTTGTCATCCTCGCGGCGGGCTACCATTGCGGCGATACCGGGAAGCATAACACCGGATATACATCCGGAAAGTCCCGTTACAAGCTGGTTATAGGTGGCCGCCACAGAATAAACAGCCACTTCCTTCGTTCCCTTGACCACACCCAGGATTATCTGATCCACGCTCCAATTCACCTTATCCACTATTTCCGCAAGGAAAATGAATATGGAATATGAGAATATCTCTCCGAAGATAAGCTTATCAAAGCCCCTGAATCTGACATTGATACCAAGCTTATATCTTGAATATGCCCAGTTAAGGAACAAGCAAAGCACATTCACTCCGGACAGGACTATCACCATGGTGACAGAATCTCCGCCCACAAGAAGGAGGGGCAGCATAATGAGAGGATTAAGGATAGATCTGAGTATCGTCACTATCTTAACGAACACAAATCTTTCACAAGCCACGATGATGGCATTATATATGGAGAGACCAAATGTAAGTCCCATATTCACCGTCAGCACGGCCATTATGATTCTTGCCTTTCCTATTTCCGCTGCCGTCATTGAGGAGCCGAAAAAGCGTTCCACGTTAAGGGTAATAACAGTACCGATCAGCACTGCTACAAGACCAATGCCCCAGAATATCATTTTAAACATTCCGTGGAGCTTTTGCATATCCCCTTCTCTGTCAGTAGCTCTGTACTTGGCAGTATAGGTAACGATACCGTTATTAAAGCCAAGGTCCATCACTGACATATAGTTGATAATGGACGCTGCCAGCTGATAAAGGCCGAATTCAGACTCACCGAGGGTTGCAAGAATGACCTTCTGATAAAGAAGAACGGTAAGAGTATTGACGATTATGTATACGTACGACAATAGTGCGCCCGTTCTGCGCTGATCGATCATTCTTATCCCCCCTTTTTAATTATTATCCGAGAAGCTTTTTGATCTCTTCTCCCGTCTGCCAGGCTCTTTCGATATATCCGGGCATTACGTTTTTCAAGGTTTCTTTAATTTCATTTTCTCTTGCCACAAGGTCTTCATATGCCCTAACAAGAGCATCCTCGCAGCTAAGTGACTGAACGGGGATAACATATCCCTCATCTGTGCCGAATATATCCTTGGCGATACCTCTTGCCTTAACGGAATAGCCCACAACGAGGGTGGGAACACCCGTTGAATATGCTGCAATGGAGGCATGGGTTCTTGCAACTACGAAGAAACGGCATTTTGAAATATAGCCCTTAAGCTCCATACAATTACCGTTATCGAAAAGCTTTATTCTTTTCTCACCCTCAAAATGAGCCATTACATCCCTTGCGGCATTTGAGTCATCGGAGGTCCTGCTTCTTACGTGAGAAATAAACGCCACATTATAGTCTGTCGTATCAAGAATATGGCGGACAAGCTTCACATAGCACTTTACCGTTATATCGTCCCCTTTTTCAAGACCTCTGATAAGGGGACTTATA
>JAFXFQ010000227.1 GCA_017520365.1 Clostridia bacterium | reverse complement strand
TCAGGAGAACATCGTGGGAGTTCAGCAGCAGGTAAAGAAGGCAACCGTGTTCACAGGCTTCCTTCAGGCAAACGTTGAGACTATTGCCGCAAAGGTTCAGGATCCCGAGGCAAAGAAGGCCTTCCTTAAGCTTGCAGAGCAGGTAAGATTCAGCGACCCCGTAAGCAACCCCAAGCTTGCGGAGCTTGAGCAGCAGATCAACGGTCACGTTACTAATGCTGATTACTACGTAATGAACAACGATATTGAAAACGCTCTCAAATCCTGCGAGAGCGCAAGGATCCTTCTTGAGGAGAGAAACAAGAAGACAAAGGCTCTCAAGTAAGTCAGAGCATAGTTCGCTTATACATAAAAGTAACAAAGGATCGAGGAGAATCCCGTGCTGACGGCGACAGCATTCCGAAAGGATCGTTCCTTCCCGTGGAGGAAAACCAATGGCGGCTTTCAAATGTAAATATTGCGGAGGCGACATATACGCAGAAGAGGGGCAGAGCCTTGTAACCTGCGAATATTGCCAGCGCGAGCAGTCACTTACAAAAAGCAAAAGTGAAATAGTTGTAAATCTTATAAACAGAGCAAACAGCCTCCGTATGAGAAGTGATTTTGATAAATCACAGGAGGTATATGAAAAGGTTCTCGTTGAGGAGCCCGGTGATGCAGAGGCACATTGGGGCATCGTTCTCTGTAAGTACGGTATTGAGTACGTAAAGGAGCCGGATAACACCTACAGTGAGATCCCCACCTGCCACAGAGCTCAGTTTGAGTCCATCTTTGCCGACGTAGACTATATGGCGGCCATCGAAAATGCAGACCCTGCTCAGCAGGCATACTATGAAACAGAGGCTAAGAAGATCTCCGAGCTCCAGAAGAGCATTCTTCAGGTAGTAAAGAATGAAAAGCCCTTCGACGTGTTCATCTGCTATAAGGAAAAGGACGAAAACGGTAACCGAACCGTGGACAGCGGTATCGCAAACGATATCTATTATCAGCTCACAGAGGAAGGCTTCAAGGTGTTCTATGCGGCCATCACTCTTGAGGATAAGCTGGGTACGGCTTATGAGCCATATATCTTTGCCGCACTTAATTCCGCAAAGGTAATGCTGGTTCTCGGTACAAGACCTGAGTACTTCAATGCGGTATGGGTAAAGAACGAGTGGGCACGTTATCTCAAGCTTATGAAGAAGGACAGAACACGCTCCCTCTTCCCCTGCTACAGAGATATGGACGCATACGAGCTTCCCGAGGAGTTTGCACACCTGCAGGCTCAGGATATGTCCAAGGTAGGCTTTATCACCGATATCATCCGCGGTATCAAAAAGCTTATCCGTAAGGAAGCACCCAAGCCCAAGGCAGAAAGCACCGTCACCTCCACCGCAAGTGCGGCAGTTCCTCTTCTGAAGAGAACCTTCCTCTGCATCGAGGACCGTGACTACCAGAAGGCAGAATCCCTTCTTGAGCAGGTGTTTAACCTTGACCCTGAGTGCGCTGAGGCTTATATCGCAAAAATGCTCATTGATAAAAAGCTCACCACCCGTGAGCAGCTCTATTCCATTGAGACCGAGCTTGAGAACGAGCCTATGTACGTCCGCGCCCTCAGATTTGCGGATGATAAGTATAAAGAGGTTCTCCATGGATACAGAAACGAGTCTCTTTACAGAAGAGCCTGCGCTCTTATGGCAAAGAACAAGATCAATGAATATGATCAGGCAATAATTCTCTTTGACCGAATCCCCGATTATAAGGACGTTAAGGAAAAGAAGAGCGAGTGCCGTGTGGGCGTTTCCGAGATCAATTACCGCGAGGCTATCAGAATGAAGGTTGATGCCCTCAACCAGAAGAATACCGCCATGGCGGCAGATGCGGCTGAAAAGTTCGTTGCCCTCGGCGAGTATAAGGACAGCCCCCAGCAGGTAACGGAGTGCTATGAGCTTAAAAACGAGATCCAGTACTCCATCGCCATGGATAATAAGCAGAGAGCAGTCCAGTTCAAGGATGCCTCCTCCGTAAAGAGCCATTATGACAGCGCCATCGCATTCTTCTCCGGCCTCTTTGATTATAAGGATTCAAAGGAGCAGGTAGAGGAGTGCAAGAGCCTTAAAACAGAGGCACTCTATAATATCGGTGTTGGCCTCAAGGAAAACGCCGATAAGAGAAATAACGTGGACGTGTACCTTCAGGCGGTGGACGTTCTCGACCAGATCGTAGGCTATAAGGATGCAAACGAGCTGGTGGTATCCTGCCGAGATAAGGTGCAGGAGATCAAGACTGAGGAAAAATACCGTCAGGCAGGCCAGCTCGTAGCAAGAGATGACGTGAAGGCACTTACAGAGGCCATCGCCATCTATGAGACTATCCTTGATTGGAAGGATTCCGAAAAGCTCTTGGCTGAGGCTCGTGCCCGTCTTGCCTTCCTCAATGATCGCAACGAGAAGGAGCGCCGTAGAAACAAGCTTGCTTCCGAGCTTACAAGCATCAACGAAAAGGAGCAGAAGCATAAGACCGAGTACGTGGGTGTCGCAAAGCTGAAGGCGAAGAAGGTGTACTATCGCATTGTGGGCATTATCTGCCTTGCAATCATTGCCATTATCGTTGTCGGCTTTGTGAATATGAACACTATCCTCGAGGATATGAACGCTCCTGTCACCGCTTTTGAGATGTTTGAGCGCTACGGCCCCGAGGGAACAGGCTCCTTTGAGGAATTTAAGCTTTTCGAGCTTTCATCCCTCGATCCTATGGAACAGGTCTGTGCTATCTATGACCAGCAGATCTGCGGAGGAATTATCATCCTTCTCCTGGTTCTCTCCCTGAACTATATTGTAACCTTCTTCCTGGACGGACCCTTCAAGATCTTCCAGCTGCTCATACCCATCGCAAACGTTTTCATAGCGATCAAGTATCTGTTTGTGTCACTGAAGAGTCTGTTCCTGCCTCTCACATCCTATCAGAGAAAAAGGATCAAGGCTCACAAAAAGGCAAAGAAGAACCTGCTTCCTCTCCTCAAGAGAAAGAAGGAGATCGAAGCGGAGCTCAAAACCATCAATCTTTAAAGTGAAATCCGCCGAGTTTTCGGCGGATTTTTAACTTTTTTGATTTTTAATTACTTGTTTTTTGCTTTCGCTCATATATGCTATACATTTGACATTTGATGATCGATGTAGTATAATAGGATGATAAGCAAAAAAGTAGGTGATTTTTTTTGGAAAACAACAATTCCCTTCAGAAGAGCACGCTTTCCGGTATGTTATGGAAGTTTGCCGAGAGAGTGGGAGCCCAGGTGGTCTCCATGGTGGTTGCCATCGTTCTCGCCCGTATGCTCACTCCTGACGACTACAGCGTTGTCAGCATTGTTACCATCTTCTTTACCTTTGCAAACGTTTTCATTTCTTCAGGCTTCAGCACAGGTCTTATTCAGAAAAAGGACTCCGACATAAAGGACTACTCCACCGTACTTTACATAAGCCTTGCGGTGAGCCTTGTTCTCTATGCAGCCCTTTTCTTCACCGCTCCTGTTATTGCAGGTGTTTATGATGCCCCCATTCTCGTTCCCGTTATCCGCATAATGGGCATCACCCTTATCGTAAATGCGGTAAAGAGTGTTCTCTGTGCTTACGTTTCAAGCACCCTGCAGTTCAGAAAATTCTTCTATTCCACGATTATCGGAACTATCATCTCCGCCTTTGTGGGTATATTTATGGCATATAAGGGCTTCGGCCCCTGGGCGCTCGTTGCGCAGCAGATGACAAACACCTGCATCGATACTCTTATACTTTACGCCACCACAAGAGTGAGATTTCTTCTCGTTTTCTCCGTAAGACGTCTGAAGGGACTTTTCAGCTACAGCTGGAAGATACTCGTCTCCTCCGTTATCAGCGTTATCTACGATGAGATCAACCCTCTCATCATCGGTATACGCTTCTCCGGAGCCGATCTTTCCTTCTATACAAAGGGTAAGAGCTTTCCTACCCTTATCTCAAACACCGTCAGCGATACCTTCTCTGCGGTGCTTTTCCCCGTTATCTCAAAGCTTCAGGATGACACCGAGGCTGTTCTCCGCTACACGAGAAGATTTATGAAGGTATCCTCCTACCTTATCTTCCCCCTGATGGTGGGCTTTCTCGCCGTTTCCGACAACTTTGTATCCGTGGTTCTCACGGACAAGTGGATGAGCGCTTCAATCTACATTCAGATATTCTGCGCAAGCTATATGTTCAACATTATCCAAAACGGCAATCTGCAGGCTATCCGTGCCATCGGCAGAAGCGACATCATCCTCATTCTTGAGGTCATCAAGAAATCCCTTTACCTCGTCGTCATCGTGGCGTTCATCCTTCTCTCCGACAAGCCTGAAATGCTGGCCGTGACCGCCCTTGTCAACACGCTTGTGGCAACGGTGATAAATACGTACCCCAACAGAAAGCTTATCGGCTACCGCTACCGTATGCAGATCATGGACCTTCTCCCAAATCTCCTTACCTCTGCGGTAATGGGCGCTTCTGTTTATGCTATGAACCTTATTCCCCTTTCGGCAATCATTCTTCTCCCCCTTCAGATATTGGCAGGCGCGGTAATTTACGTGCTTCTCAGCCTTATCACCCATAACGAAAACTTCTTCTATTTCCTCGGTATGGCAAAAAATATTTTGAAAAGGAAGGCGCAGTAATGTCTTTTGTAAAAAGTCTTGCAAAAAAAATTATCAATAAGCTCCCTACGAAAAGGCTTATCATTTTCGAGAGCGCACCCGACCTTTCAGACAACTCCAAGGCCGTTTTCGACGAGATGATCAGGCGGGGGATGAACAACAAATACAAGATGCTGTGGCTTATGAGCAAGGAGCCCTCCGCAGATCTGCCAAAGATCAAAAACGTAAAATACGTGAAGATGGAGAACACAAAAAAGATCCTTCTCACAAAGTATTCGGCAAGATGCTTCATCTGCTGTAACGACTGGCTGGAGAGCCTTCGCAAGGGTCAGACCTCCTTCTATCTCTCTCACGGCACTGCTATTAAAAACGTTGTGGGATATTACGACGTGTTCCCCGAGAGAATGGACTACTGCCTTTCTGCGGGCGAGGACGTTGCCTTTCTCTGTGAGCAGCAGTTCGGCGCGCCGAGGGAAAAGATATTCTCTCTGGGCTTTCCCCGTAACGACGTGCTTGTTGACGCTGCCGTTGATCTTCACCCCGCGTTTCCCGATTGCGATTTTGAAAAGATCATCGTCTGGTACCCCACCTACAGGCAGCACAAAAACGGCGGCGTTGTGTCCGGCGGAAGCAGCCTCCCCGTTATCCACGACTCCGAGGCGGCAGCCGCTCTCAATGAGGTGGCAAGGAGAGAAAAGGTGCTTATCGTTCTGAAGCCCCACTTTGCACAGGACGTGAGCTACGTTAAGGATATGGGCCTTTCCAACATCAAGTTCATCGATGACTCCTTCTTTGGGAAAAATAACATTTCATCATACGATTTCGTGGGAAGCTGTGATGCGCTTATCACAGACTACTCCTCCATCTATTATGACTATACCCTTTGCCAAAAGCCCATAGCTCTCGTTTGGGAGGACTATGAGGAATACAAAAAGACCCCCGGCTTTGCCGAGGGTGTGGATGCCCTTCTTGAGGGCGGCGAAAAGGTCTATACCCTTTCCGAGCTTTGCGCCTTTACAGAGAGAGTGGCCAGGGGAGAGGACAAGCTCCGCGAAATAAGATGGGATATATGCAAAAAAGTAAACTATAACGCAGACAACAACAGCTCAAAAAGAGTGGTTGACTTCATTATTGAAAAAGCAAAGCTTTAAAAGGAGAGACGAAAATGCCGAAATTCAGTATCATCGTTCCCGTTTATAACTGCGAAAAGGATCTGCCCAAATGTCTTGATACCCTCGTTGGCCAGACACTTTCCGACATAGAGATCATCATAGTCAACGACGGAAGCCCCGATAATTCTCAGGCCATTATAGATGACTACGCAGCACGGTACCCTCATCTTATCAAGGCTTATGCTCAGGAGAATCGCGGCCAGTCTGCAGCGAGAAACTTTGCTCTTGATAAGGCAAGGGGAGAATTTGTGTTCTTCGTAGACAGCGATGACTACGTTGATACCACCGTTTGCGAAAAGACCTACGCATTTGCTAAAGAAAACGATCTGGATATCGTCTGCTTTAACATTTGGATAGAAGAGGAGGGCAAGGCACCAAAGTTTAACGATCGCGTTGTCTTTAAGGAGCTTGATACAGACATCAAGTACGTTATCACCGAGGCATCTCCCTGCACAAAGATCATAAAGAGAAGCATTCTTGAGGATAACGGCCTCAGATTCGTGGAAAATTATATCTATGAGGATTTTGAGCTTATCCCCCGCCTTGTGCTGTATACGCAGAAAATAGGTTATATGAACGAGGCATTCTATTATTACATTATCCACGAGGGCTCCACAATGCGCCAGAAGACGTATAACAAGAAGCTCTCCAGCATCTATTTTGTCCTCGAGTCTCTGAAGGCGGCGTTTGAAAATACAAAGTACAACGAGGTCCTTGAATACCTTTATATCGAGCATCTTCTCCACCTCTCCACCCTCCGTTACCTTGATTATGCCGAGGGCGTTCAGGATATCAAAAAGATCGCGGGAATAATGAAATCAGATTTTCCCAATTGGAGAAAGAATAAGTATTATCAGATGAGCGATTTCAAGGTAAAGGTATTCTGCGAGCTTGCCGCAAGAAAGCAGATAAAGCTCCTGAAGCTCCTTATGAATAAATAACAGAAGAAAAAGCTGTCGTACGACAGCTTTTTTGTTTGTAAAAAAGAACAAGTGATGTTGCTTCGCAGTGATATGTTCCCAAAGGGTGTGTTAAGGAACAAACCGCAGCGGCGGTTTTGAATTTTAATTGTAAAGAAACCGATAAATCGTAGTTTGAAGGGGAGACGGAATTGGTATATTGTAGGGACCGGCGTCCTCGACGGTCCGCTGCAAACGCAACGAAACGTGATAAATGTTAGTTCGGTTCGTGTGCAGATAGGCGGACCGTCGGGGACGCCGGTCCCTACAATCACACCAATATAGCACCGCTAAACTCCGATTCAGCGGTTTTTATTGATTTGAGCAGATTTTCGATATAATGGTCAAAGCCTTGATCATTAGGGTGGAGCATAAGGTCGGCAAAAAGTGCGGTATCACGGGGGACGAGGTCAAAGCAATCCACCGCTTTGGCGTTTGGTATCGTCTTTATCACCGCCTTTATATACTCGCCGATCTCTCGGAAATCCCCTGCTTTATCCGTGTCGTTCATATCCTTTCTCCAAATGGGAGTGAGGGCGATTATCTCAGCCTCGGGATAGCTTTTTGAAAGCGCTTCAAAAAACGCCTTGCAGTTGCCTTTGAACTCTGCCAAAGTGCCGAAAAACCAATCATTTGTGCCATATGCCACAGTGATGATATCAGGCTCCTCTCCGTCACTTTCACTCACCAGCGGCGGGAAGAAAAGCTCCGCTCCTATGGCAAGATTCCGCTCCTCCGCCGAAAAATACTCTGCCAGGCGGGTTGAGTACTTACGTGAGGGATACAGGGCGTCATAGCCCTGGGTGATAGAATCTCCAAGCATAAGCATCTTCCTTTCGGGCTTTATGGGCACAACGAAAGCCCCGTCGGAAAGGGAAAGCTCTGCAAGCGTGACTCTTACCGACCAGGGGAAATACAGCGCGACCTCCTTTTCTCCTTTTTCAAGGTCTGCACCGAAGGAAAACTCGCCAAGGGGAAGCTGTATTTTTGTATAATCGCCTGAAAGGTCTGCACCCTCAAAATTGTTAAAGCTCTTTTTAAAGGTACCGTTAACAAAAAGGTCAAAGGAGAAATACTTTCTGCTGCTGCCTCGGGCCACTCTTACCTTGAATGCAATGC
This sequence comes from Clostridia bacterium, assembly GCA_017520365.1. Lineage (GTDB taxonomy): Bacteria > Bacillota > Clostridia > Oscillospirales > CAG-272 > Avispirillum. The sequence continues at coordinate 8,170 of JAFXFQ010000227.1, read as the reverse complement.
TTTCGCTGTCCGTTCGAAAGCGAAGGACGATTCCCGATGACGAGCGGGCCTTTTCATAAAAGCTTGACGTTCTTTCTTTATAAAGCAATTCCTGGCGGGGGGAGAGTCTGTGAAATACCACCCCGTCCTTTTTTATTTCAACATTGTGCGCACCGAGGGCAATATCCGCGATGCGGGAATACTCAAGGATCATATCTTATTCCTCCCTTTAGCTTTTCTGTATTTTAGCACAGGCACTTACAAAATGCAAGCTTACATCGGTCATAAAACAAAGAATCCCCCTCCGCACGGAGGGGGATCAATATCAGAACTTGATAACAGTGTTTGTTCTTGCAGACTCGAATGCGGCCATAATGACCTTCATTACCACTCTCATCTGAGCGTGAGTAACGAGCTGCTCTGCCTTGCCGTCAATAGCATCGCAGAAGTTACGGTAATAGTCATGAACGTCGATCTGAGGACTCATCTCATCAAAGCTTTCCATTGAACGGTCAGTTCTGGGGGCCATTGTCTTTGAAAGACCGTTAGCAGTCTTTGTGGGTCTGATATTGTCATCATCAGCAAATGCAGTGCATCTTGTAACGTGGATAGAATCTGACCAATTGCCTACCATAGCTGTACCGGTGGTTCCTCTCATATACATAAGAGGAAGCTGGATAAAGTTATATGTGCAGATCTCAACGTGGAGATTCTTGCCGCTTCTGAGCTTGATATCGATAAAGCAACCGTCATCTACAGGTGCTCCGGTAAGATAGTCAAATCTTGCATAAACGCTCTCAACGTCATAACCAAGCATCCAAAGCTGCTGGTCCAGCATATGAACACCCCAGTCATAGAGCATTCCGCCGCCCTTTTCAACTGTTTTTCTCCAGTCTCCGGGGATGCCGTGGTCACCGTGAACGCGGGATTCAACGCTGATAATGTCGCCGATAGTGCCCTCGTCGCAGAGCTTCTTCATACCAAGAAAGTAGTCATCGTATCTGCGGTTCTGGTGAACGGAGAACTTTTTGCCCGTTCTTTCGGAAGCCTCGATCATTCTCTCCAGAGATTCGCAGGACATGGTTACAGGCTTTTCGCAGATAACGTGCTTACCTGCCTCCATTGCAGCAATTGCAATAGATTCGTGAACATCGTTGGGAGTTGCGATAACAACGATCTCAATGCTTTCGTCGTTAAGAAGCTCCTCAAGGGTGTCATACGCCTTGTATCCGTCGTTTCTTGCCTTAACGTTCTTTTCGGGGTCGATATCGTGTATCGCCGCTACCTCGCAAACGTCACTCTCGTTAAAATCGATGGCATTTCGGTATGTTGTTCCCTGAATGCTGCAAACGTGCCACTCGCCCATGCCGCCGTAACCGACGAGGCCGACTTTCTTTTTCATAGAAATCACCCTACCTTTCCCAGCTGTCGGATATGCGCTGACAGCCGCCCAAACAAGTTCAAATTTAATTATTATGGGCTATTGATTTTCTCTATGAGAAATAAGATTCAAGTTTATTATACCAACTGAATCAGCAAAGTCAATAAAGTAGGAGATTTTTTTTAAGCATAACAGACAAATATTTTGTCAGAAATGCAAAATTATGACTTTTTGCCTTTGATTTTGGGGATCAGGGTCAAAAGGGTGGCAATTACTGCGCCGGCAAGGGTCACGATCACAACTGCCGGCCAATTGACGGAGGTGATTCCCGTGATATCAAATTCACCGCTTTCAGGGTTCTGCAGGTGTGAAAATACAGCCACGATGTCGAAAATGAGCGATCCCACAACGCAGGCTCCGCTGAAGTAATGGAGGATCGATGCCTTCTCTGCGCTCCTTTTTGCGGTGCCGATCTTACCCTCCGAAAAGGTGAGCACGCTGCCGATATAGAAGGCCGCAAGGCAAAGAACCGCCGTTTCGGGGATCATATAAGTGGCGTTATAAACGAAGGAATACACTACCGCCGCGTCTCCGGGGATGGAAAGATCTCTCCAGACGGTGACGCCTGAAATGAAATGGCAGGCATATCTTGCAAGGCAGGCAACAAGAGAGCCGAGGACGAGGGACGCACGTCCGCTTTTCATATTTTTGAAAAGTCCTGCAAGGCCGATGAGCGCAAAGGCGAGAACGTAGTCGAAAAGGATGACCGCGCAAACGCTTTTCCAGCCGGTCACATATGAGAGAACACTTGCACCGAGAATAAACTGCATAATGCCGTGGACGGTAGCTGTGAAAAGGCCCCAGGCTGTGCCGTATCTGTATGCTATGATAACGATGGGCAGCATGGATGCGAAGGTGATGCTTCCTCCGAAGGGGAGGTCCACCAGCTTGAGAAGACTCAGTATAGTTGCAAGGGCGATCATTATCGCGCTTTCACAGAGCTTCAGGGTCAATGACTGTTTTTTTGTTTTGTTGTTCATAATTTCCTTTCTATCCGATATGAAAGAAGCAAAAAAGATCCTCTGCGGCTGCAGAGGATCGAAAAAAGCAATATTTGCTCAATGCTCCCTACGCCGGAATTACCCGTATCAGGTTAAAGGGTTCGGCTTTCGCCGTCTCAGCCGCCATGGCAGCACCCCTGTATTGAATTATTGTCAAGGCCTTTGACAGGTTGATTATAGCACCTGTGTCTTATTTTGTCAATAGGTTAACATATTCATTTTTTCAGTATATCAATAGTCCGTGCCGTAATCCAGCGAATAAACTGCGCCGTCGCTCATTAAGAGGCGATACACGGTTCCGCACAGGTAGATTCCTTCAATATCGCCGCTGAGGGCGGTCAGCTCCTCGTCTTTTACAGGTTCATCGGCGATAACGCTTACGTTCAGCTTCCATTTATAAACGTCTCCGTTATCAAACACCATCAGGCACGAGTTGGAGCGTGCGAAATACACTATCTCGTCCACTGTATGTCCATCGGGAAGGTTTATCTCGTAATCGTCGCCCTCGTAGCGGCAAAACAGCTTGCCGTCCACCCCGTCCTTTGAATATATTATCTGATAATTGTAATAATCAAGGAAGTTTTCGGACATATCCCTTTCGAGGGCCCTCTCGATATCAAGGTTCATTTTATCATGAAAAATGTACGCAAAGTTGAAAATATAGCTGTTGCCGTTCACCGTCACAAGAGCATCGGGATAGGAAGAATAACTGCCCTTGTTGGGAAGGATCCTGAAGCTGTCCACCTTATCGAAGATGCCTATGGTCTCCCGATCTTCCCTTATTTCAAAGCTCTGCACAACGTTATCGTCAACCATCTCCCCCGTTCTCTTGAAGGTGGAGCAATATATCCTTCCCTCGGCCTCATCGTAGGAGTACACCACAAGGTCTGAGCTCAGCATATCGGTGAAGGTGTAGAATATCTCCCCCTTTATGCCGTAGGCAAGGCGGTCCTCCACGAAATAGTAGCCCTCGTGGTTCATATACCAGAAGCCGCCGTAGGGGCTGTGTCCCCAATTTGAAACGTCATCCCCTGCAATATAGTTTGTGCTCATTTCAGGGTCTCCGTAATGGTAGAAGCCGTTTTCCGTTTCAACGTAAAGTCCGCCTGAAACGGCAGGATACACCTTTTTGATCATTGTATCGCCCCACTCGGCATCACAGCTTAGTCTGTCGCTTTCAAACCGAGGTCCCTCCGGCACTAAAGGCTCCTCATCATCTTCTGTGTCCTCGGGGCGGTCATCATCACCGTCACCGTATGGGGGATCATCGTCGGTTTCCCCATCCTCGCCGTGGATGGGGCCGTCGTTTTCGTCATCTGAGGGTTCATCGTTCTTATCACGGTCGCCGTCGTCACGGTCACCGTCGTCACGGTCGCCCTCGTCACGGTCACCGTCGTCACGGTCATCCTCGTCACGGTCATCCTCATCCTCATCATCAACAACGGCATAAGGCTCATCCTTGGGAATGGCAATGGCAACTCCTCCCGCCACGGCGCCTGCCGCTATGATACCTGCAGCGATCTTTACAAAGAGGGAGACTCCTGCGGCCTTTGCGGTTGTTGCCGCAGTTGTGGCGGCAGTTGTGGCAACGGTAGCAGCGGTAGACGCCGTGGCGGTTGCGGCAACTGCAGAGGTTGAAGCATTTGCACAAGCGATGGCCGCGGCGGCACCTGTTGCAGAGGGCAGACCCGTAGTAAGAGAAAGGCCTTTCGCGGCACGCTGTCCCCGAAGCATCCAAAGAAGAATGGGAATGATACCGACACTGTGAAGCTTGATATCGTATTTCTTTTCATATGTCTCAACGGCATCCCTTATGGCTTTTCTACCGTAGTTCAGGCGGCTTTTCACCGTACCCTCGGAGACACCCTGCACAGCCGCGATATCCGCAACGGAAAGCTCCTCGAAATAGCGCATCATAACTGCGCTTCTTTGCTCCTCGGGAAGCTCGTTTATTATTCCGTGAATAGTCTTTTTCAATTCATCCTTATCGAGAGCCTCGTCGGGGATAAACTCCGAGTTATCCTCGGCGGCGGTATCGAAAATGCTGTAGCCGTCCTCATCCTCGTCCACCAGGATATCGTGGCGTTTTTTGAAGTAGGCCGTGCAACGGTAAAATGCTATGCGGCGGCTCCACGTCACGAAGGCTGCAGGCTCCTGCAAGGAGCCGATGCTTTGGAGTATCTCTATAAAGGTATCCTGGGTCAGGTCCTGAGCGAGCTCTGCATCGTTGTTTACGGTTTTTAAAATATAGTAGTAGATATCATCAAAAAAGGTCTCGTAAAGCTCGGTCATTGCGGCCTCACTGCCGCCCTTCACCCCTTCGACCAGGGCGATAAGCTTTTCCTTTTCCACAATACAGCATCCTTTCCGGTATAGTTTTTAATTTCGGAATTTCGCACCGCTTTTCGGAAGGGAAAGCGGTGGCTTGGTCATATATCGTTTCTTTCTGCCGTGTTCTTCTCCTCGGGAAGGTCACAAAGCCGCTCCTCTCTTCCGGGGAAGGGGGGAAAGGGTGCGGTGGGGAGAGTTTGATACCAAAAGGCGGTGGAGCAATAATCATCGCTTCTGTCATAGTAGCAAACGCTGTCATCGCCGCCTGCGGCGGGATAAGAAACAAAGCTTTCCCCGAGGGCCTCCCTTGCTCTCTCCTTATCTCCGTAGCCCATCTGCATCACGGTGATCTTGAAGGAGCTTTCAAAATATATGGGATCAGCATCGTGCCAGCGGTAGAAGGAATACATTTTGTTATCATTATCGCAAACGGTGCATCCTCCGTGAGGGGCAAAGCACTCGGAAAGTCCCCAGGCACAGCCAACGTAGTCCTCGGCACCTGTGCCGCAGATGGTGGGATCCTTCTCACCGTCAAAATACATCTTTACCTCGCCCTCGCCCCACCACTGCTCCTTAAGGCAGACACTGCGAACTCCAAGCACGGTGCCAAGGTACCGACCCTTTCCCAAAACTCCGTCAAGTATCACGTAATCGGAGTGGAATGGGTGGCAATTGGAGCGGCGGAACTGGGCGTGAAAATAGCCAAGGTCATCGGGATGGGTATCACCCAGGGTGAAATCCACCTGATAAAACAGAACGGAAAAGGTTCTGTCCGAATCGTTTTCAACGGTGATGCGAGCGCTCTTTTTGAAGGGCATAGGTATCCACGAGTTAAGGCCGTTGCTTGACTGAACGCTCATAAGGCTTGAGGAATACTGTCTGTATCTTGCGTGGGCAACGCCGAAGAAATCGCCCACGGGCGCTTCTACGCTGGGGGCCTCCTGACCGTCCCAATACATTCTTATGACAAGGCCCCGATAAAGGTCGGGATGATAGGGAGGGAAGGTCAGCCAGATATGACGGACGACGCCTGAGCCCTCCACGTCAAGCAGGGTGACCACCTGTGACGGCTTTACCCATTGGACACAGGGACAGCCCTTATGTCCGCCTCCCATAACGCCGCCCATAGAGGGTGCTCCCTTGGGATTTTCAGCATTTGCGGCGTATGATCTTATATTTTTAAGTTCATAAAGCATATTTTTTATTCCTTATTACGACATATGAAGATTGTAACACATTTTTCGGCGCTTTTCAATAAGCACGAAAATATTGAGAAGAATTAGTCCCTTCAAGATATATCTTAAGCTCAGTATGACATTCTATATGCCGTTTCCATCTGTTTCTCCTCTTCAAATTCAAATTTATCGCATTCTTTATAATAAAAATCCAAAACCGCCCCTGCGGTTTTGTTCCTTCACGTTCCCTTTGGGAACATATCACAGCGAAGCTATATTCTTGCCGCCTACTCCGTGGCCTTTCGTGGAATTAATAACAAATAATTCAAAAACGGTGGTATGCAGGTCGAAAATGTTGTATAATAACAGAAAGAGGTAGAATATGAGATACAAAAACATCACGGAGGCGGTGTTCAAAAGCCGCCCCAACAGATTTATTGCAAGGGTCGTTATCAACGGTGAGGAGCATACCGTTCACGTGAAGAATACGGGTAGGTGCCGAGAGCTCCTCGTTCCCGGCTGTCGGGTATATCTGGAAAAGAGCGACAATCCGACGAGGAAAACGCTTTACGATCTTGTTTCGGTGGAAAAGGCCGTAGGCGATGAGGCGATTCTTATCAATATGGACTCCCAGGTCGTAAACGACGTTGCAAAGGAGTGGCTGAAAAAAGGATTTCTTTTCTCAAGGGATGCCCGTATCCGCCGAGAATACACCTACGGAGATTCCCGCTTCGATTTTTATATTGAGGATAATGGCAGAAGGGCTTTCCTGGAGGTAAAGGGCGTAACTCTTGAGTGCGGCGGCGAGGCTCGCTTTCCCGACGCGCCCACCGCAAGGGGTGAAAAGCATCTGCGCCACCTTATAAGGGCATTGGACGAGGGATACGAGGCTTACGTTCTCTTCATTATTCAAATGAAGGGTGTGGTAAGCTTTACCCCAAACGTTGCCACCGACCCGAAATTTTCCCGTGCTCTTTCAGAGGCAAGGGCGGCGGGCGTGGGCATTCTTGCCATAGACTGCAGGGTAGAGCCTGACAGCATTGAGGCTGACAGCAAGGTACCTGTAATAATAGGAGAATAAAATGATAAAAAGAGACTTTCACATACATACCACCCACAGCGACGGAAAATGCACTCCTGAGGAGCTTATTCTTCTTGCTTTGGAGATGGGTATGACTCACATAGGCTTTTCAGACCACTCACACACGGCATTTGACACGGAATACTGTATGTCCCTTGAGGGCGAGGAGGTATATAAGTCAGAGATCAGGCACCTTTCAAAAAAATACAGTGACAGGATAAAGGTGTATTGCGGTATAGAGCAGGATCTCTACTCTCACCACAGGGCAGAGGGCTACGACTACGTGATCGGCAGTGTTCATTACGTAAAAAAGGACGGCTGCTATCTCCCCGTTGACAAAAGCGCCGCCGATCTGCGAATGGCGGTGGAGGAGTATTTCGGAGGAGACCCTGTTGCCTTTGCAAAAGAGTATTTTGCGTCAGTGGGAAGATTAGCCGAGGAGACGGGCGCCGATATCGTGGGCCACTTTGACCTTCTTACAAAGTTTTCGGAAAGAGATCCTCTGTTTGACGAGTCGGACCCCGAGTATACAGCCGCCTGGAGGGCGGCTGTTGATAAGCTGCTCCCGAGGGTCAAGTATTTCGAGATAAACACGGGCGTTATAGGCCGCGGCTACAGAAGCACCCCATATCCCTCCGCCCCCATAGTTGAGTATATAAGGTCAAAGGGCGGCCGATTTATCCTTTCCAGCGACAGCCACAGACCCACTCTCTGCTTTGGGTTTGAGGATATTTCTCTTTGATATTCAAAAAAGCACCGATTTTGAAGGGCAAAACGTGCAAAAGCTGTACAAATATTATAAATGTTATAAAAAATCAAAAAAGCCTTGCAAAATCAAAAAAGGTGTGGTACAATAATCAGCGTAATAGAGTGAAAGTCAGAGAGTGGGCAAGAAAGTCCACTCTCTCTTTTATGAAAAAATATTTTTACAGGTGAAAAATGGAAAAGCAGAAGAAAAACATTGCCGGCACAGTCCGCGACCTTGTTGCTCCCGTAGCCGATGAGCTTGGCTATATGCTTTGGGACGTTGAGTACGTCAAGGAGGGCGCCGATATGATCCTCCGCATCACTATTGATAAGCCCGAGGGCATCGATATTGAGGATTGCGAAAAAATGTCCAGAGCTATCGACCCCATTATTGATGAGGCAGACCCCATTGAGG
>JAFXFQ010000226.1 GCA_017520365.1 Clostridia bacterium | reverse complement strand
TTTAATAGTGAAATCCGCCGAGTTTTCGGCGGATTTCTAACTTTTTTGATCTTTAATTACTTGTTTTTTGACTTGCCTTTTGTCGCGGCTTTTGTTCTGCGCCTTTTTCGACAGTCTGAGCCGCCCCCTATCAAGGGGCGGCTTTTGACTATTACTTCTTTCTCCAAAGAGAAGGTGAAAACAAAAGTATCATGGGGAAAAGCTCAAGTCTGCCAAAGAGCATGGCAAATGACAGAACTATCTTCGATAAAGGAGAATATCCTGCAAAGCTTTCAGCAGGACCGACTGCACCAAAGCCCGGACCTACGTTGTTGATGCAAGCAGCCGTTGCGGAGAAATTAGTTTCAAAGGAATATGGTTCAAAGGACAGTACAAGAAATATTGCACTGAAAATGAACATAAATAAAACAAAATAATTCACCGCATTTTTTTGGATCGATTGATCCACCTGCTTTCCGTCCACCTTAACGGAGTTTACAGAGCGGGGGGCCATGAGGTGACGAAGCTCGTTTCTTACCATTTTAAAAAGAAGGATTATTCTTGAAAGCTTCAGTCCGCCCGCCGTGCTTCCCGCACAGCTGCCAAGGAACATCAGTATTAGGAGAACGGCCTTTGAAAGACCGGGCCAAAGATCAAAATTCACCGTTGAATAACCCGTTGTGCTCATTATCGATGCAACCTGGAAGGCAGAATATCTGATGGCATCGGCAGAAGTGGTATACATGGAACGTATATTCAGTGTGATAACGGTTATGGAAAAGGCAAGTATGCCCAGATATACCCAGAGCTCTGTATTTCTGAGCACGCTTTTGAATCTTCGGATAAGCAAAAGATAATAAAGATTGAAGTTAAGGCCAAAGAGGACCATAAATACGGTGATGACCCACTGGCAATAATCAGAATAGCCTCCGATACTGTCTGCCTTGACTCCGAATCCGCCTGTACCGGCGGTGCCGAAGGAATGTACGATGCTTTCAAAAAGATCCATTCCGCCAAACAAAAGCAGAACTATCTGTATTACCGTCAAGGCAACGTAGATCAGATACAGCACTCTGGCAGTATCCTTGGCACGAGGCACCAGTTTACCGACTATGGGACCGGGCACCTCAGCTCTCATAATGTGGATGGAGCGGTCGGAAACTGTGGGAAGGATGGCCATTATGAAAACGAGAACTCCCATACCGCCCACCCAATGGGTGAAGCTTCTCCAAAAGAGGATGCCCTTTGAAAGAGCCTCAACATTTGTGAGGATAGAGGCACCTGTGGTGGTAAAGCCCGATACGGTTTCAAAAAATGCATCTACGTAGGAGGGGATCTCTTTGCTGAAAAAGAAGGGGAGCGCGCCAACCGCTGAAAGAGAAAGCCACGAAAGAGATACTATGGCAAAGCCTTCTTTTGCAAATATTACGTTATTTCTTTTTCTGAAGACCAGCATAAGGGCTCCGCCGATAAAAGCTGAGATCCCCGCCGCTGCAAGGAAATGAAGCACTGTGTTTTCTTTATACAAAACAGCCACAAGGGTCGGCAAAAGCAACAGTGCCGCCTCGATCAGAAGCAACTGACCGAGGGTAAATAATACCATTTTTTTATTCATACGTGTTTATTTTACAATATCTGCAAGGTCAGTCAGCTTTTTACCCGTAGAAAGGATAACCACCTTATCACCGGGGAGGATAGCATCGTTACCTGTGGGGATCATAGCCTTTCTTCCGCGAACAACGCCTGCTACAAGGGTATTAGGCTTCAGTCTGAGATCTTTCAGGGGAATGCCTGCATACTTATGGTCTGCCTGAGCCTCAAATTCAAGAGCCTCGGCGGCGCCGTTCATAAGCTTATAAAGTGTTTCCACCTTGCTGCCCAGAGAGTTATTGAGAGCGCGGGCATATCCCACAAAAATATCTGCAACGATCTTGCGGGGAGTGATGATGCTGTCAAGCTCCATCTTTTTTGCTACGGGCATAAACTCGTCACGGTTAACCTTAGCTATGACCTTTCTGATCTGCTTTTCGGATGCGGAGTATGCAAGAAGGATATTCTCCTCATCCATACCGGTAAGAGTAACAAATGCATCTGTATTTTCAAGGCCTGCTTCCAGGAGCAGCTCGTTGTCGACACCGTCGCCGTTGATGATGGTGGCACCGCGAAGGGCTTCGCTGAGCTCACGGCATCGCTTGAGATCACGTTCAATAATGGTGACCTTTGTTGTTCCCGAAAGGAGCATCTTGGAAAGATAATATGATGTTCTTCCGCCGCCCACTATCATAACGCTCTTTATCTGCTTTTGTATAACGTTAAGGCTTCTGAGAAGCTTCAAAAGATCAACGGGGGGCGCTGTGATACCGATTATGTCGTTGCACGCAAGCTCGAAAGTACCATCGGGAATAATGACCTTATCTCCGCGCTGTACAATACCTACAAGGTAGGTGCCGGGATACTTCTTTCGCATATCGATAAGACGAAGACCGCAAAGAAGCGAATCAGGCTTCAGGCGGATCTCTGCTATCTCAAAGTTACGGCGCGAAAATGACTCCACGTTAACTGCAGCGGGCAGCTTCAGCATATTATAAAGCTCGCCTGCCGCAAGGAGGTCGGGGTTTATAGACATTTCAAGCTCCAGGTATTGGTGGAGGTGTGAAAGGCTCTGATCGTTGTATTCGGGATTTCTGATACGGGGCACTGCGGTTGATGCTCCCATTTTCTTTGCGATAAAGCAGGAGAGCATATTGATCTCATCGCTTCCCGTAACGGCAATGAAAAGGTCTGCCTTCTCAACAACAGCCTCGGTCAGTGTATCTGTGTCGGCGGCGTTTCCCTCTACCGTTATGATGTCGTACATACCAGAAACAGCCTCAAGGGGCTTTGGGTTTGTATCGATTGCCGTAATGCTGTGGCCCTCGGCGGTAAGGCTTGCTATAACCGTTCTGCCGATCTTTCCGCAGCCTGCAATTACTATGTTCATAAGAATACCTTCAATTAAAGAGATT
>JAFXFQ010000022.1 GCA_017520365.1 Clostridia bacterium | reverse complement strand
CTGCATAGGAATTACCGCAAGGTTAGCGATGCTGTCAAGTGCCGCTTCAATAACGTCGTATGTTCTGCTCTGGCCTTCAACCTCGGGGAATTCTTTGTCGAATCTTTCCTTTGCGTCCCACTCGAGAGTTTCGATCCAGGAGTAAGTGCAGTCGGAGTCATGAGTGGAAGAATAAACAACACAGTTTTTCGTCTCGAACATTCTGGGCATATACTCGCTGTCATCATCGTAAACGCCGAACTGGAGCATCTTCATTCCCGGGAATCCGGAATCCACGAGAAGCTCACGCACGTCCTCGGTGATAAAGCCAAGGTCCTCTGCGATGATCTTTGATTCGGGATACTTTTCGCTGATGGTTCTGAAAAGCTCGATACCGGGAGCAGAATCCCACTTACCGTTCTTTGCAGTTGCTTCACCAAAAGGAATATTGTAGTATCCGGCAAATCCGCGGAAGTGGTCGATTCGGAGAATATCGTAAAGCTTGAATGCGGCGCCCACTCTGCCGAGCCACCAGGTAAAGCCCTGCTCCTTCATAAGATCCCAGTTGTAAATGGGGTTACCCCAAAGCTGACCGTCGGGTGAATATCCGTCCGGAGGACAGCCTGCCACAACGGTGGGATTATAGTTTTCGTCAAGAAGGAACTGCTCGGGAGCTGCCCAAACGTCCATACTGTCGTGAGCAACGTAAATGGGCATATCGCCGATAACGGAAATACCCTTTTCGTGAGCGTATTTTACAACAGCCTTCCACTGTGATGCAAATTCAAACTGAACCCAGCGCCAGAAGGATGCCTCGCCTTCAAATTCCGCTGCGTGGGTGAGTGCCTTTTTGTAGTCCTTGTACTCATCATCCCACATAGTCCACTGGCAGTAGTTGTTCTTCACCTTCAGAGCCATAAAGAGTGCGTAATTGTCAAGCCAGGACTCGTTGTCACGGGCAAATTCCGCATATTCTTCGTCGGGTGTGAATCGGGAGTGGGCAAGACGGAGAGCTGTATATCTCACGTTAAACAGTCTGCCGTAGTCGATCTTATCAGAGCCATCCTTCTGTGCTTCAAGCTCATCGGCTGTGAGAAGTCCCTTTTTCGCGAGAATATCAAGGTCGATGAAATAAGGATTTCCTGCAGCGGATGCGGGAGACTGGTAAGGGCTGTCTCCATAGGACGTAGGGTTAAGAGGAAGGACCTGCCAGCACTTCTGACCGGTCTTATCAAGAAAATCAATAAATTTAAAAGCGGCATCCCCGAAGCTACCGATACCGTACTCTGACGGGAGGCTGCTTACAGGCATGAGAATGCCCGCTTTGTGTTCAAATCCGAAGTTTTTAGTGTAATTTGCCATAACATAACCCCTTTCAATGCTGCTTTATATAGCTAAAAATTAATTGTCAGGTAAAAATGCTTCACCCAAAATAAACAATATGTTAATATAATTATATCACCGTTTAGTGCAAAGTTCAACATTTATTTAGAAATATTCGAAAATACTTGCAAAAAACATATTGACTCTTCCCCTGGGTAATATGTTATACTGTTCATACAACGAGCAGGAGGGTAAGCAATGAAGATAAAAGATGCCGCACAATATTGCGGTCTGACAGAAAAAGCCATACGCCTTTACGAAAGAAAAGGGCTTATCAACCCACCAACAGAAGATAAAAACGGCAGAGCATTCAGAGATTATGACGATGACACCCTGCGAGAACTGGTATCAATCGGCATACTTCGCCGCGCATCATTCTCTATTGAACAGATCGGGACTATGCAAAGCCACCCGGAGATGATACCGGAAATACTTGACTCATATCGCGAAGAACTGCGTAGCAATGCTCACAGATTAACCTTGCTGTGCACGATAATGGACAATATTAATATTGACGAACACAGCGGTATTGACTCTATAGCAAAATATATATCAAGCTCTGCTCTCTCCGGAAATATCAGCCCAAGCGCAGAGACTTCCGAAGAAGAACCATTGCCTGCACCTGCTCCCAAAAAATTTCGCTGGACGGTGTGGGACGAGGATATATCAGAAGAAAGCAAGGAAAAAGCACTGGAGCTGTTTTGGGAACAGTTTGAAAAGCGGGAAAGGCGAAAAGACATCGCTCTTGCCCTCCCGCGGGCTATTTCAAAGATATGGAGAGATATTCCAAGGGCTATAAGAATAACGGTGTTATCGTGTATAGCCGCCCTCTGTATAGTCGCGCTGATATTATATAATGCAAAAACTGTCACTCCTTACACTCTGACTGTTGACGGTATAGAATATTTCAAGGAAGACTATGACCCTGACGTTGGTGGTACTGTTGGAGCGAAAGTAACCATCACCTTTGACGGCGAAATACACAACTACCTGTTCAAAGAAGATTATTTCACAGGAAAGATGACTGTGGAAGGTTATGAATTATACCAGCGATTCTTACCTCCCGCTTCTCACGGAAATCCAATACCAACTTGGATCCCCGCAACTGAGGTTACAGTAGATAACTTCTTTGCAAATTCCCGTTTACACTACAACAGATTCTATACTTATTTCCCTGAACTATACAGCGGTACCGATTATATTAAAAATTCTTACAAGTTAGAGCGGTACAACATCCACGTGATAGATTTTGACGACCCGGAAAACGCAATAATTATGATCCCTTTCTCTGAAATGCTCCCTGCAGTCGGGCTGACAGAGCAGCAAAAACGGGTGGGATACATTATTGCTCCCGCAGAATCAGAATCGGATGCCGAATATCTATACAGAAGAATTATGGAAGAATACAAGAAAATATTTTGACACACTAAAAAAAGTGACTCCCTCGAGTCACTTTTCATTTTATTTTTTGTTCTTCTCTTTTGCGCGCGTGTCGTTGATGATCT
>JAFXFQ010000225.1 GCA_017520365.1 Clostridia bacterium | reverse complement strand
GGTACGTTCACTATGTCACAGCCTGCGCAAATACCGATACCCTTGATCAGGTCAACAGCGGAGATAACGGTGGTCTTAACACCCCACTTTTCGTAGAAGTTGGGAAGTGCAGGTTTGCGACCGGGGCTCCACAGCCAAGGAGAGTTGGCAGGTCTTAGACCGCGTGCGCGGCGCGCCTCGTTGATAGGGTGCTTGTCCAGAACCTTTGCACCCTCTTCCATAAATTTGAGGAATTCCTCGCCACCTTCAGCCGTGGGAAGATATTCGCCGATGACCTTGCCGAGAATATCGTGGGGACGCATGAAATTGAACTTGTCGTCGGCACCGTTCCAGATAAGGCAGTGGCGGTAGCTGACACCGGTGTAAAGATGGCGTCCTTCCATGGGAAGAGCCTCATTGAGAGCACGTACCAGCTCGTCCGCTTCTTCCGTTGTAATGTCACCGGAGCTGTGGTCGATCATTGTGCGGGTTCTGTAGTCCTCGCCGGCGTCTCCCGAAAGGGTAACGATATTGCAGCGGAGAGCCGTATCGGTGGGATTCATATCAAGGCCAAGGCTCATTGCCTCGAGGGGAGAGCGGCCCTTGGAATATGTTTTCGGATCGTATGAGAGAATAGCAAGGTTGGCGGTATCGCTTTCGGGGACCATACCAACGGGAACGTTTGACACAGTGCCGCAGAGGGATCTCTTTGCAAGACGGTCCATAGTGGGCTTGTTCGCCTTTTCCATAGGGGTGAGATTGCCAAGTGCCGGGTGGGGTCTGTCTGCCATTCCGTCGGGAATAAGAATAAGGTATTTCATAATGTGCGCCTTTCCGATCGTTCGGGTATATGTGAATTTGATCTTTGTCGATTTTTGCAAAATGAAAACACTATTTCAGTTTAACATACATTATATTATATCACAAAAGAATCCGACATACAACGGAAAAACCAAAAATAATCCACTGAAATTGATATAAAAATACACCCGTCCGGAGGGCAAAACAGATATGAAATGCACAACAAACGTGGTGAGACTCGTTTTTCGGTCATGCCGCACAGAAAAGACGCGTTATATGAACGGAAATTTGTTTTAAATTTTTCAAAGATTTTTTTGCAAAACTATTGCAATTTGGAAATAAAAGTGGTAAAATTACATACTGTATGATACTGTCTCTGACCGTACCCTCTCAGACGGGATGAGATACAGTTCCGGCAATCAGGCCGTATAAAATTTGAAGGGAGAAATAAAATGCCTAACATTAAGTCTGCTAAGAAGCGTGTAAAGGTTATCGCTGTTAAGACACTTCAGAACAAGGTTTTCAAGACTCAGCTCAAGACAATCATCAAGAAGTTCTATGCTGCTGTTGAATCCGGTAACAAAGAAGAAGCAAAGCTCGCATACACCGCAGCTGTTAAGAAGGTTGACCAGGCTGTTGCGAAGAACATTCTTCACAAGAACAACGCTGCTCACAAGAAGAGCCAGTTCACACTGCTCCTCAACAAGATGGCGTAACGCTAAACCAAATCAAAAAAATAATCTCTCACGTCAATGCTCCGATGTGAGAGATTTTTGTTTTATGTGATTTCTGCTTAAATATTCACGGGGTAGTCGCCGTATCCCATATTGCACGAAATACCTTCTAACGAATAGCGTTGCATTTCGACGGTGGCAAGAATTATGCAAAGGCAGGTGTGATACATACTGTCGATTTCATAAGTGAAGCCCAGGGATTTGTGCTTTGATTTCTTTTCCACTACGATTTTTGCCGAAATCAGCTTGTCAAGTGCCGCCCTCAAAGAAGCTTCATCGAAATTCAGCTTCTCAATAAGCTCGCCAAAGCTTATGTCGCTCATGGAAATAATGGTAAGACACACGAGAAGATTGTCCTTTTCAGTAAGCGCAGGGAAGAGCTTTTCTGCAAATTCTACCGTGGATAAGTCAATGTTTTCAAAGAAATTTCGCTTGATTATTGCGCCGTATCCCTTGCCCGAGAGAAGAGACAGCCCGTTTTCGTTTGATAAATGCAGGGGCTCGTCATACATAATGGGATCTCTGTTTTTGTTGTTCCATCTGCTTAACCCGTGGTGAGCAAAGGCAAAAACGTTAAGCGCGTCCTTGAACGATTCCTCGCTCATTTGGGGATGAATTGCGATTTTATCGAATATCTTGTTGTATATGTCGCTGTATGCATAATCCTGGCCGTAGTAGAGATAGTCAATGCTGACCTCGAAATATTCCGCGATCAGAGGCAGAGTCTGCGTGTCGGGCTGGGAGGTATTCGTTTCCCACTTTGAAACAGCCTGAGGGGATATGTTCAACGCCTGCGCCAACTGCTCTTGAGTTATCCCCTTTTGCTTTCTAAGATCCGCTATGTTTTTTGACAGGTTGATTTCCTTCATAAACGATAACTCCTTTTTTTGTAATTCACCGCGAGCTCTTCGATGTATCTTAATTATACAGCAGAAATCCGGCAAAGTAAACAACCTGTTCAGTTGGCAAATCAACTGCCGGTTGGGAAGATGTAAAATCAAACTACCGCCGGTTGTTTCAAAAATAAAAGCAGGCGAACGATGCACCTGCTTGTTTTATTAAAGTCTGTTTTCGCTCTGGCGAGAGATGTTGATTGATCCCTCGGGAAGGAAGGAGAGGTTGTCAAGGCATTTGCCCGTGCCGATTGCAACGCAGGACACAGCCTTGTCAGCGATTCTCGTTTTGATTCCGGTTGCGTAAGAGATAAGTCTGTCAAGACCGTAGAGCAAGCTACCGCCACCGGTCATAATAATACCGTTTGTGATAATATCACCGATCAGCTCGGGGGGAGTTCTTTCAACAACGGAGCAAACCGCCTCGATAACTGCGCTGATTGGTTCTTCCAGAGCATCGGGCATTTCCTCGGAGGATATACGAACCTCACGGGGGAGTCCCTGAATGAGGCAGCGGCCTTTTACTGTCATTTCTCTGGGCTCGCGGCGGGGCCAAACTGAGCCAATCTTGATCTTTATTTGTTCAGCAGTACGCTCACCGAT
>JAFXFQ010000224.1 GCA_017520365.1 Clostridia bacterium | reverse complement strand
TTTTGTTCATTAATGTTTTCAAAGAAAATATGTAACAGGCGAAGCCTATTTCATACGGCGACAGCCGTATTTCACCAATTTGCTTTGCAATTTGATATCATTGTAGGTTGGTCTTATCCCTAAGACCAACCTACTAAGGGGAGGCGTTTTGATTGAAGGAATAATAGAAAAGGTGCAAAACTGCCACCGCGTTTTTGTTCCTTAACACACCTGCGGAGAACATATCACCGCGAAGCAATATCACTTCCGCCCTTGGCGGCTAAACTCCGATTTACCTTTTCTTACACTTTACATTGATGATCGGTATATGGTATAATGGATAAAATACAGAACGAGGGGTGAGTGAATGGACAAGTTTATTCTGCACAGCGAATACAAGCCTACGGGAGATCAGCCAGAGGCTATCGATAAATTATCCGCAGGCCTTGATGCAGGTGAGAGGTTTCAGACTCTTATGGGAGTTACCGGTTCGGGCAAGACCTTTACCATGGCAAACATTATTGCCAACGCAAACCGCCCCACTCTGGTCCTTGCCCACAACAAGACCCTTGCCGCTCAACTCTGCTCGGAATTCCGCCGTTTTTTCCCCGACAATGCGGTGGAATATTTCGTTTCCTACTACGACTACTATCAGCCCGAAGCATATGTCCCCGGCAAGGATATGTATATTGAAAAGGATTCTTCCATCAACGATGAGATAGACAAGCTTCGCCACAGTGCCACAAGCTCCCTTTTTGAGCGTCGTGACGTTATCATCGTTGCCAGCGTTTCCTGTATATTCTCTCTCGGCCCACCTGAGGAATACTCCTCTCAGGTCACCGCTCTGCGCCCCGGTATGCAGATGGACCGTGACGAGCTTGCAAGAAAGCTTATCTCCGTCTCCTACAACAGAAACGATATGTCTTTCCAGCGAGGCACCTTCCGTATGAAGGGCGACACCCTTGAGGTATTCCCCTCCAACGAAAGCTCCAAGGGTATCCGTATTGAGTTCTTCGGGGACGAGATCGATCGTGTTTCCGTTATCGATGCCCTCAAGGGCACGGTGATACAGGACGTCAGCTACGCCCCCGTTTATCCCGCAAACCACTACGTTCTCTCCGAGGAGCACAAAGAAAAGGCCTTTGAGGAAATAGAAAGAGAGCTTCAGGAACGAATTGAATTCTTTGAATCTCAGGGCAAGCTGATCGAGGCACAAAGAATTGCCGAGCGCACCCGCTACGATATGGAAATGCTCCGCGAGGTTGGCTTCTGCTCCGGAATCGAGAACTATTCAAGAGTTTTCGCAGGCCGCGCCCCCGGAAGCACGCCTTACACTCTTCTTGACTATTTTCCCAAGGATTTTCTCCTTTTCGTAGACGAATCCCACGTAACTCTCCCTCAGGTTCGTGGTATGTTCGGAGGAGACCGTGCAAGAAAGAAAAATCTTGTGGATTACGGCTTCCGTCTCCCCTCCGCCTATGACAACCGCCCCCTCAATTTTGAAGAGTTTGAGGGAAAGCTTGGTCAGGTAATCACCGTTTCCGCCACCCCCGGTGACTATGAAAAGGAACACTCCTCACAGATCGTTGAGCAGATAATCCGCCCCACGGGCCTTCTTGATCCCGAGATTGAAGTGCGTCCCGTTGCCACACAGGTGGATGACGTGCTTGGCGAGATCAGACTAAGAGTCGAAAAAGGTGAGCGCGTTCTCGTTACCACCCTTACGAAAAAGATGGCTGAGGACCTGACCGAATACCTTGATGCTCAGGGAGTTCGGGTGAAATACATCCACCACAGCGTGGAGACCATGGAGCGAAGCGAGCTTCTACGCGACCTTCGTCTCGGCGTTTATGACGTGCTTGTGGGGATCAACCTTCTCCGCGAGGGCATCGACCTTCCCGAGGTCACCCTTGTCGCTATTCTCGATGCCGATAAGGAGGGCTTTCTCAGAAGTGAGTCCTCACTTATACAGACCATCGGCCGTGCCGCAAGAAACGTTGGCGGCAAGGTCATCATGTATGCGGACACGATAACAGGCTCCATGAAGGCGGCAATAAGCGAAACTAACCGCCGCCGCGAGATACAGCACAAATACAATGTTGAAAACGGGATCACCCCCACCACCATCAAAAAAGAGGTGGGCGACCTTATCCAGATAGGCACCGCACAAAAGGGCAAGCGTGGCGACGATAAAAAGGAAAGCCGTGAAAAGGAGATCGAGAGACTCCGTAATGAAATGAAGGCGGCGGCAGCAGAGCTTCGCTTTGAAGAGGCAGCATTCCTCCGCGACAAGATCCGCACTCTGGAGACCACAAAGGATACGGAAGCCTCCGCCCACGTTCCAAAAAGGGCGCCGAGAAAAAGGAGTACAAGATGATTCTTCATTCAAGCATCAAAAAGCTGAAGGATACGGCGGGAAAGAACTACTGGCAGCAGAGAGTGTCCGCAGAGCTTCTTTTCCTCTATAATCTTTCAGCCGCGGGGGTCGGTATTGACACGGCTCTCCTTATGTGTGCTGCAGAAAAGCTGACGGCGGCTCTTTCAGAAAACGGCGCCGTTACGAAAGCAGACGTGATCGCGGCGGAAAAGGCGCTTGCACCCCTTTCCGACGTGGCAAAGAGCTACACCGCCCATATGGTGGCGCACGCTCATATAGATATGAACTGGATGTGGGGTTATCAGGAGACTGCCTCCGTTACCCTTTCCACCCTTCGCACAATGCTCGATCTTATGAAGGCTTACCCGGATTTTACCTTTTCACAGTCTCAGGCATCAGTATACGAAATAGTTGAACACCACGATAAAGAAATGCTTGAAGAGATCAAGGAGCGCATCCGCGAGGGGCGTTGGGAGGTAACAGCGGGCACATGGGTGGAACATGATAAGAACCTTTCAGGTGCTGAGGCACAGATAAGACAGGTGACAGAGGCGAGAAAGTATCTCTCTGCCCTCCTTGACGTCTCCCCCGACAGCCTTGACCTTGATTTTGAGCCCGATACCTTCGGCCACCCTGCCGATACGGTGGAGCTGCTCACCTCCGCAGGCATCAAATACTATTACCATTGCCGCGGCGAGAGCGGGCACATACTATACCGCTGGGTAGGCGAAAGCGGGGAATCTCTTCTCGTTTACCGCGACCCCAAATGGTATAACGACGATATAGACCCCTATATCCTCTCCGATATGCCCCTCAAGATCTGCCCTCTCGGTATCACCGACATGCTGAACGTATACGGCGTGGGCGACCACGGCGGCGGCCCTACGGTAAAGGACATAAAAGCTATTCTCGATATGAGAGAGTGGCCCCTTTATCCTGATATGGTATTCTCCTCATACCGCGGCTTTTTTGGCACGGTGGAAAAGAACGCCGAGTCACTCCCTACGGTCAGAGGCGAGCTGAATTTCATATTCACGGGTTGCTATACGTCCCAGTCCGAAATAAAAAAGGCCAACGCTACCCTTGAAGACCGGCTTTACGATTCTGAGTGCGCTTTTTCTCTTGCGGGCATTTGTTCAGACAGAAAAGCTGACGGCAAGGGCTTTGAAAAAGCTTGGCGTGCGGCACTTTTCAATCAGTTTCACGATATTCTCCCCGGAAGCGGTGTCAGAGAAACGCGTGAACACGCACTCGGCGCCTTTCAGGAGGCCCTGGCATACGTTAACTCAGAGGAGCTTGCCGCGATCCGCGCGGTCAGCGACATGACGGACACAGATGGGCTTTCCGACGGAGATGCTTTCCCTCTCGGTGCAGGTGCAGGCTATTTTTCCGCTCCCGACAGAGGGTATTTATCCGCTGATGCTCCCTACGGAGGGAGAGTGCGCATAGTTCAGCTTTTCA
>JAFXFQ010000223.1 GCA_017520365.1 Clostridia bacterium | reverse complement strand
TATAGCACGTTGCGAAGTCTGGGTGCAACATATCCCTCCTGATTGTTCAGCATATGATGGGCATAAAACATTGCAAGATCGTTGTCAGGGTCGATAAGAGCAAAGCCGCCTGCCGCACCTGTCCAACCAAACTCGCCTACAGGGCCGCTACAGCCTCCCCTGGCAGGATCCTTCATGGTGCGTACACCAAGACCGTAGCTGTATCCGGGCAGATGTGACCAGTCCATTGTGCTTTCCTGCTCTTCTGTAAGCATCGGCAGGCGCATCATATCAACGGTTCGTGATGCAAGTATTCTCTTTCCGTTGCCGATATCGCCCTTTGCTGCCAGCACCTTCATTATCTTGCCTATCTCCTCAACGGTGGAAACAACGCCTGCACCGCCTGAGTGATACTCATCGCCGAATATTGCCCAGTTATCCTGCATACCGTTTACCTCAATGCAGTTCTTTGCATCGTTGAAGCAATATTGAACGGCCATCTCGCCTCTATACTTTTCATCAAGGCCGTAGGAGGTCTTTTCAAGTCCGATGGGGTCAAATATCCTTTCCTTTGCTACCTGACCGAGAGGTTTTCCTGTGATGACCTCAACAACTGCGCCAAGCACGTCGTGGGAAAGTCCGTAGCACCAGCGCTCGCCGGGCTTAAAGGGCATGGGATCATTTGCAAGGGCGTTCATGATGGGGATCGCAGGGCAATGGGGGGCATATTTTTCTCTTGCCGCCTTCAAATTGGGAGACTCACAGTTATAGTCAAGGCCTGAGGTCATAGTGAAGAGGTCCTTTATAGTTACCTCTCTCTCAACGGGAACGGCAATATCGTTGCCCTCCTCGTCCTTTGCTTTATAGCTTGCGTTCTTCCAATCGGGAAGAAATTTTGAGACAGGGTCTTCAAAAACGAATTTCCCTTCCTCCCAAAGTGTGAGGGCAGTCGTACAGGTGATGATCTTGGAGATGGAATACATAAACATACGGTGCTTTTCACCGTCAAGCTTTATTCCCTTTTCCATATCCGCATATCCTGCAGAGTAGCTGAAGACCTTTTCTCCTTTATAATATACTACGGATGCGCAACCGGGAATCCTCCAGGAGCAGAGCTCATCCATAAAATCAGAAAGCTTTTTGAAATTCATTTCCGATAAGAACCTTTCGCTGAACTTAGTCAAGTATGTATACTCGTATATCTCTTCTGCCGTAGCCTGCCGCCATAGGATTGTCCCGGTCAAAGCAGATGTCGATGATGTTTCCCTTGATGGCACCGCCCGTGTCTGCCGCGATACGGACACCGATTCCGGGGATATAAAGTCTTGTTCCGAGAGGGATAACGTTTGGGTCCACTGCAACAACGTTTTCATCAGCGGGGAGGCCCGAGGCCGTGATGCCGCCGCTGTAATACATAGTGGAGTTGCAGTCAATGTAGTATGAGAAGCTGTGAGAGTCAACGTATCCGCCCACACCTCTGTAAACTACGGCGGAAACAGGATAAGTGCTGATGTACTCTGCTGTCTGTACTCTTTCAGTCTCAACGCCGTTCACATAGGTCACGCTGTACTCAACAACACTTGAGCCCAGAGTGCCTCTTCGGCCTGTGACCTCAGAGCCGCGCGGAACGGTCTGAACGTCGTAATATTCCGTTTCGTAGGCTATCTCCGTAGCAACGGAGTCTGTGCCGTAGCTTATTTCGTCAACGTAGATGACAGTATCCGCATTGATAACGGTATCGGCCTCGCATCTGAGAATATCCGTGTCGGAAAGATATATCTCAAGGATAGATAAAAGCTCGCCCACCGTTCTCTCAACGGTAACGCAGCGGATATCATCCTTTGAGTAAAAGTCGAGAGTCACCGCATATCTTCCTGTCGGAAGGCCTCTGATGTCAGACTCCTCCTCTGGAGCTTCGTCAGAGCCGGGATCAGCCTCTGTGTCGGGAGCTACCTCTGTGTCCGGCGCAGCATCCGAGTCGGGAGCTGCTTCTGTGTCGGGAGCTGCCTCCGTGTCGGGAGCAGCATTCGTGTTCGGAGCAGGTTTTGTTTCAGGCTCTGCGGGGATCGTTGATTGCTCGGAGTTTGCCATCACGTGCTTTTCGGCACCGATGGTGCAGTCTGCCTTTCCGTCGTCATCCTTGCCGCTTACCATCATTGTAAGTGCGATCAGCAGCGCAAGGCATACTGCCGTGAGAGCCACAGCCACAGCACCTACCTTCAGGGAAGGGGATGAGGCTTTTACCTTTTTGAAAAGCTTTCCGAAGAATACGGCGATCTCCTCAATAACGCAAAGAAAGACAACGCCGATGAATTTGAAAATGCGGATGACCGGATTTTGACCCTTCTTTTTTTTCTGAGGGACAGCCGTCATCCCTTCGGGCTTTTCCCCGATTTTGTTTTGAGTATTGTTGTTCAAATAGCTCACCACCTGATCTTTAGCTTTCGCTTTTGGTCGTTTAGCAGAATCGCTGTTTGTTTTCGCAAAAAATCATTTTTTCCTATGTACAAAAGGAAGAAAGTATTGTATAATACTTTTATAAGGGGAATTTAGAAACGGCTTTAAATTGCCAAATCCAATATATGATAACACACTTTTTCATAAAAATCAACCCCACCCCCTTTAATGTCCCATTAACACACCAATCAAGGAGGCAACTATGGTATCGCTCAAGCCCTTACACGAGAAAAAAGCTTTTATAATCGATATGGACGGTGTTATCTATCACGGCAACACTTTGCTCCCCGGTGTTCCCCAATTTGTAGACTGGATGCACAATACAGGCAAGAACTTTCTTTTTTTAACAAACTCCAGCGAGCGCGCTCCCAGAGAGCTTTCCACTAAGCTTGCAAGAATGGGTCTTGAGGTGGACGAGAGCCACTTCTATACCAGCGCTCTTGCAACCGCATCATTTCTCAAGAGCCAGTGCCCCGGCGGCAGTGCCTACGTTATCGGTGAGCCGGGCCTTATGAATGCTATCTACGAGGCAGGCCTCACAATGAACGACTATAACCCCGACTATGTTGTTTTCGGCGAGACCCGTTCCATCAGCTACGAGAAAATAGAGAAGGCTGTTAAGCTTGTGCAGAACGGCGCGAAGCTTATCGGCACAAACTCCGACCTGACGGGCCCCACTGATGCAGGCAGAATAATGCCCGCCTGCCGCGCACTTATCTCCCCTATAACACTTACCACGGGCGTTAACGCTTACTATATCGGCAAACCCAATCCTCTCATTATGCGCCACGCGCTGAAGACGCTGGGCGTTCACCGGGCAGAGGCGGCCATCGTGGGCGACAGAATGGATACTGATATCGTTGCAGGTATCGAAAGCGAGCTTGATACGGTCCTTGTCCTTTCGGGCGTAACCGATATCAACACGATGAAGCTGTTCCCCTATCGCCCCGCCTACATACTTGCGGGCGTAGGCGACATACCTAAGGAAGAAGTGGAATTTTTAGGCTGATAATTGCTTTTTTTCGGGGCTATCCTCTGGATTGCCCCGATTTTTTTACATTTATTCATTATTTGTTCATTTTTGTAATGTAAAATATTATATTATTTATTTCAAATCCAATTACGAAAGGAGACTATGGAATGGCAAATAATCCCTATTCTGTAATCACTCCCTATATAGAGGATCTTGCGGCAAAGAGCTGCTGTGCAAACGGTATCATGCCCGAGATGTATGCAGCACATAATGTTAAGAGAGGCCTTCGTGACCTTCAGGGCCGCGGTGTTCTTACAGGCCTTACCGAGATATCCGAGGTAATTTCCCACAAGATCATCGACGGCGTTGACACAAATATCCCCGGTGAGCTTTGCTACCGCGGAATCAATGTAAAGGACCTTACCTCAGGTCTTAGCAGCGAGGATCGCTACGGCTTTGAGGAATGCGTTTATCTGCTCCTGTTCGGATCTCTACCCACAGCGGATGAACTTTCCGAATTCTGCGAGCTGCTCTCAAGATACCGCTCTCTCCCCACCAGCTTCCCCCGTGACGTTATTATGAAGGCCCCCTCCAAGGATATGATGAACACTCTTGCACGAAGCGTTCTCACTCTCTATTCATATGACGATAACCCCGATGATATTTCTATCCCTAACGTGCTCCGCCAGTGCCTCCAGCTTATAGCTATATTCCCCATGCTGGCGGTATACGGATATCACTCCTATAAATACTATCACGAGGGACAGAGTCTCTATATCCATCCCCCCAAGGCCGAACTTTCCACAGCCCAGAACCTCCTCCATATGCTCCGCCCCGACGGCTCATTTACGGAGACCGAGGCAAGAACTCTTGACCTTGCCCTCGTTCTTCACGCAGAGCACGGCGGCGGTAATAACTCCACCTTTACCACTCACGTCGTATCATCCTCAGGAACGGATACATACTCCAGCGTTGCCGCATCTCTCGGCTCTCTCAAGGGACCCCGCCACGGCGGTGCAAACATCAAGGTGGTTCAGATGTTTGACGATATGAAGGCTAATATCCCGGACTGGTCCGATGAATCCATCAGCAGCTACATACAGAAGGTGCTGAGAAAGGAGGCCTTTGACCGGTCAGGCCTTGTTTACGGTATGGGGCACGCTATCTACTCTGTTTCCGACCCCAGAGCAGAGGTGCTTAAAAGCTATGCAAAAAAGCTTTCTCTTGAAAAGGGTATGGAGGCTGAATACGATCTCTATAAAAGAACAGCACGCATCGCAAGCGATCTTATCGCAAGCCGCAGAAAGATATACAAGGGAGTAAGCCCCAACGTAGACTTCTACAGCGGCATGATCTACCGTATGCTCAACCTCCCCGAGGAGCTTTATACTCCCATTTTCGCTGTTGCCCGTATCGCAGGCTGGAGCGCTCACCGTATCGAGGAGCTTCAGAACGCAGGCAAGATCATCCGTCCCGCATATATGTGCGTTAAGGAGCGTGTGCCCTATACGCCCATTAACGAGCGCTGAAGAATAGAAAAGCGCCTTCGGGACATACTTACAGAATCACCTTTGTGAAAGGATGACCGTTTATGGTACTTGAAAAGAAAGAGACCTGCGTTTCCTACCGCTGTCCCCATTGCGGATGTTGGGTCGGAAGCGTTGTGGGAATATTTTCCCTTTCTGCGGATATGCTCCGCCTGAAATGCCCCTGCGGAGAAAGCGAGATGACTGTAGTCTACTCCAAGGATAAAAAGGTGCGCCTTACGGTGCCCTGCTTCCTTTGCCCAAATCCCCATAGCTTTACCGTTTCCACCAATGCGTTTTTCGATAAGGGCCTGCTTGCCCTGCCTTGTGCGTATTCCGGACTTGACGTAGCGTTTTTCGGTAAGAGCGAGGCTATTGAAGCGGCGCAAAAGGAGGCTGACGAGGAGCTGGGCCGCCTCATAGAAGAGGCAGGCGGAACAAACCCCTTCGGCAGAAGAAGGGAAGAAACAGACCCCGTTTTCACAGACCCTCAAATACTTGAGATCGTCAATTTTGTTATCCGCGATCTTGATGAGGCCGGGGAAATAACCTGTCGCTGCCCGGAGTATGAGGGGTGCTATACAGTAGAGGTCACCGATGAAGGTGTCCTCATAAAATGCGAAAGCTGTAACGCAAAAAAGCTTATCCCAGTCACAAGCACCATATCCGCACAAGCATTTCTTTCCTGCGAGCATCTGGATCTTGAATAAAAAATTGAAATAAAAGCGATGAACGATTCTGCCACGGCGGAATCGTTTTTTTTATTGTAAAGCGTGGGATAAATCGTAGTTTGAAGCTTTATTAAAGCAAAGGACTTTTTTGTAAAAAAGTCCTCTCTGCTTCTTCCTAAAACATAGTCGACTATCTTCGGTTCGATACACTCACCTCGATATTCTCCTTGTTTTAGTTACGTCGTCGAAAAAACGATACTCAATCGTTTTTTCTTCCTCCTCTCCAAAAAACTTTAAAAAAAGAAGAAAAAACAAAAAATATTCCTTTATTTAAGTTTTTTGCGGAGCTTTAAAAAAGTTTTCGTTTTCTTTGGCTTCGCTTTGCGAAGCGTGGTGCGAAAAGGATCAAGTTAGATTACTGCAAACTGTATTTTCGCACTAAAAAGCGACCGTATC
>JAFXFQ010000222.1 GCA_017520365.1 Clostridia bacterium | reverse complement strand
GTGGTGAAGGTAATCCCCGCTATCTTCTTCAGAGAGTAAATACAACTATCTTTAAGGATCCCATCAAGCTGATGGCAAATATGAAGGGAGTATGCTCCCATGTTGCAGAAAAGGTGAAGGCTGCAGGCGGCAATCCCGACCGTGAGGTAAGAAAAATCATCTTTACCAAGGACGGCGGCGACTATTTTGTAGACCCTGACGGCTGCTATTGGAGAGCATTCCTTGAGATCGATAACGTTGTATCCTATAATTCCCCCGATTCTCCCGAGCTTTTCTATAAGAGTGCTGTTGCATTCGGTAAGTTCTTCAACCAGCTTGCAGACTATCCCGCAGAGACTCTCCACGAGACCATCCCCAACTTCCACAACTCCGTAAGCCGTATGAACGACTTTAAGGCGGCAGTTGCAGAAGATAAGATGGGCAGAGCAGCTGAGATGAAGGAAGAAATCGAGTTTGCGCTTTCAAAGGAGCCTCTTTGCTCTTATATCCTTGACAGACTTGCTGACGGACGCTGCAAGCTCTGCGTAACTCATAACGATACAAAGCTCAATAACGTTCTTATGGATGCAGAGACAGGCGACGGAGTGTGCATCATCGACCTTGATACAGTAATGCCCGGAAGCGTTCTTTATGACTTCGGCGATGCTATCCGCTTCGGTGCATCCAGCGCCGCTGAGGATGAGACTGACCTTAGCAAGGTATATATGGACCTTGAAATGTTCGAGACATACGTTAAGGGCTTTGTGGGTGAGCTCCACGATTCTATGACGGAGGAGGAGATCCTTTCTCTCCCTATGGGCGCATACCTTATGACACTCGAAACAGGTATCCGCTTCCTCGGTGACTACCTTAACGGCGACGTGTATTTCCATACCCGCTATGAGGGTCACAATAAGGACCGCGCAAGAAACCAGCTCAAGCTCATCGCAGATATGGATGAGAAGATGGGCCTGATGCAGGAAATCGTAAAGAAGTACCTCTGAAAATATAACGAGGCGCGAAGCGCCTGAGACGGAGTGTTTATGGAAGTTAAATATCTCGATATGGCAGGAGCGGCATTTGATTTTGCCGCTCCTCCCGTAAAGTTCAAAAGATGCGATACCGGCCTTATCAGTGATACCTTCTTCATTGAATGCGGAGAGGGAAGGCCCGGTTATATCCTCCAGAAGATCAATACCGAAATATTCCCCGAGCCCCATAAGCTTATGTCCAATATCAAGGGTGTCTGCTCCCACATTGCAAAAAAGGTGGAGGCAGCAGGGGGAGATCCCCTCAGAGAGGTAAGAACAGTTATCTCCACCAAAGACGGAGAGGACTATTTTGTTGACCCCGATGGCTGCTATTGGCGAGCATTCCTTGAAATATCCAACGTTAAGTCCTACGATTATCCCGAAACACCTGAGCTTTTTTACAAGAGCGCGGTTGCCTTCGGAAAATTTGCCCGCCACTTGGCAGACTATCCGGCAGAGACCCTCTACGAGACTATTCCGGATTTCCACAATTCCGTGAGCAGAATGGAGCAGTTTAAGAAGGCTGTCAGCGAGGATAAGCTGGGCAGAGCAGCTGAGATGAAGGAAGAGATAGAATTTGCTCTCTCAAAGGAGCCTCTTTGCTCCTTTATCCAGAAGGGCCTTTCCGACGGACGATTCCGCCTTTGCGTTACCCATAATGATACAAAGATCAATAACGTCCTTATGGACAAAACCACAGGCGACGGTGTCTGTATCATAGACCTTGATATCGTTATGCCCGGAAGCATACTTTACGACTTCGGAGATGCTATTCGCTTCGGTGCGTCCACCGCACTTGAGGACGAAACAGACCTTTCAAAGGTTGCCCTTGACCTCTCCATGTTCGAAACCTTCACCGAGGGCTTTGTGGGCGAGCTTTCCGATTCAATAACAAATGATGAGATACTGGGCCTCCCTATGGGCGCATATCTTATGACTCTCGAAACGGGCATCCGTTTCCTCGGCGATTACCTTAACGGTGACGTCTATTATCATACCCGCTATCCCGGCCATAACCGTGACCGTGCAAGAAATCAGCTGGCACTTCTTCACGATATGGACAAAAAGATGGAGGATATGCAAAACATAGTAAAGAAGTTTATTCGTACATAAATCTGTTGTACAAAAAAGGAGCAGTGGAAAATGGAAAAGAACGAAAACACCTCCAGCCTGCAGACGCTTGTCTTTGTGTTGAGAAGAAGGATAGTAATTATCCTTGCTATTTCCGTTCTGACAGCTCTTCTGTTTGGCGCGGTAACTGTGTTTTTCATAGATCCCGTTTATTCTTCAAGAGCAAAGTTTTACGTTAATAACACCCAGGATCAAATGACCTCTGTATCACAGCAGGATCTAAGTGCTTCCAAAAGCCTTGCCGAATCCTCCATCGTCATCATCAAGAACAGTAATGACCTTCTGAAGGCCGTGATAAAGGAGGCCAATACAAAGGCCAAGATAGATATCACTCCCAAAGAGCTGAAGAATATGATAAATGCAGGTACTTATTCAGGCACCGAGGCGTTTTATATATCAGTCAGCTCAACAGATCCCGAACAGGCACATATCCTTGCAAAGGCCTTTGACGTAACTGTCCCCAAAATGATCCCTTCAATGATCAAAAAGGGTGACGTTTCCGTAATCGATACACCTGAGGTCCCCAAGGAACCTGACTCTCCAAATGTTGTGCTCTATACTGTCATCGGAGCCTTTATGGGATTTGCAGCGTCTTTCGTTATCTTCTATCTTGCAGAGGCTCTTGATAATACTATATACACAGAAGAAGATATCAAGGACAAATTCGGATATCCCATTATCGGAGTTATCCCCACGATCGTAACACCCGAGCAGAGCGCAAAGCCCTCAAACTTGATCGGATTTATAAGGGAAAGGGGTAAGAATAAATGAATAACTATAAAGGTAAAATTCTTTCAGATTCCTCATCCTTTGCCATCAGTGAGGCATTCAAGCTTCTGAGAACCAATCTTTTCTATACCTCAAAGGGAGATAGGTGCCCGGTCTACGGCATAACAAGCACCTTTGCCCATAGCGGTAAAAGCCTTCTTGTGTCAAATCTTGCAATTTCCTTTGCCCAGCTTGAAAAAAGAGTACTTCTCATAGACTGCGATCTTCGTAGCTCCGTTATTCATAAGCTGTTTGAAACGGAGAAGGGCGAGGGACTCAGTGAACTCTTGGCAAGCGCGGACAGCTCTGTTGATAAGTATATCAAAAAAACAAAGTATCCTAATCTCTCCATTATGAGCGCAGGCGGAACACCTCCAAACCCTGCAGAGCTTATTGCAGGTGTCAGATTCGGTAAGTTCATCGAGTTTATGAAGCAGCATTTTGATATGATCTTCATAGACCTTCCCCCTGTAGGCATCGTTTCCGATGCGGCTATTATCAGCCAGTACGTAACAGGATATCTGTACGTTGTCAGAAGTCGTGTTGACGATACCCGCTCCCTCCGTTCCGCTCTTTCAGTAATGGAGCAGACAGAGGCAAATATCGTAGGCTTCGTCCTTAATGACATAGACCCCAAATCAGGCAAATACGGTAAGTACGGTAAGTACGGCAGATACGGAAAATACGGAAAGTACGGAAAGTACGGTAAAAAATACGGTTACGGCTATGGCTACGGCTATGGCTACGGCTACGGCTACGGACAAATATACCATCACGATGCCAAAAGCGATAAAAAAGGTTGAAATTATCTGAGCTCAATATCTGAAAGGATATCAAGCAATGAACGGTAACGGAATCACAGATTTTCATTCCCATATACTTCCCGGAGCCGACCATGGCTCCAAAAATCGCGAAACAACAAAAAGACAGCTTGAAATATTGAAGAGTATAGGTGTGGAACGGGTGGTTGCCACCCCGCATTTCTATCCACAGATTGATAGCGTGGAGAGCTTTCTTGAAAAACGTGCTGCTGCAGTTGAAAGGCTTCAAAGCATTTATGATGCAAAAATGCCGACGGTGTTTCCCGGCGCAGAGGTATTGGTGTGTCCCGGTATAGATCATATGCAGCATCTTGATAAGCTGTGTATCCCGGGTACAGACGTTATCCTGCTTGAAATGCCAATGAGCGGGTGGAGTGCAGAGATCATCGAAACCGTGAGAAGAATTTCTGCATCAGGCCTTGTTGCGGTAATGGCACATATCGACAGATATAAGAAGACTGAGATAGCAAAGCTTTCTCTTGAATGCGATAGACTCCTCTATCAGCTTAACGGAAGTGCTGTGAGCGGATTTCTCGGTAAAAAAAGAGTAAACGAGCTTTGCTCCGCTCTTCCTGTTGCCTGCGTTGGAAGCGATATCCACGGTGCCGATAAGAAAGCGGCAGCAGAGCTGAAAAGTATATGGCAACATATTGAAAAAAAAGGTATAAACCTTTCAGAATGCGCTTCGACGTTGCTTGAAAGAGCATTGAAGCTGTAAAATAACAAAAACGTGCTGAGGGCTGTTGCACTATTGCAACAGCCCTCAGCTTGTCGATAAAGTTATCGACAAGCTGGCTCAGGCTGTCGTAAAGGATGCAGATTTCGTCATTTCAAGGCCGTCGGCGTACAAAGGTACGACAGGGCTTGAAAGGGCGAAAAGCTTGAAATCCCCTGATAATCAGGGGATTTCTT
>JAFXFQ010000221.1 GCA_017520365.1 Clostridia bacterium | reverse complement strand
TCTCTCGGGAGAGAGCTTCACGAGAGAATTTAAAAACTCTCTGGAGCAACCGGCTCTCGGCGGGTCTGTGAACACTACGTTTATCTTCTCGCCCTTTTCTGAAAGGCTGGTCATAAACTTACCCGCATCGTCTTTTTCTACCTTATAATTCTGCACACCGTTCAAGGCGCAGTTTTCACGGGCATTCTTCACTGCATCGGCAACGGTTTCAACACCGTAGACCTGTCCTGCGCGCTTTGCCGCAATGATTCCGATTGTTCCGATACCGCAATAGGCATCGATAACAGTATCCGTCTTTTTAAGATCCGCAAACTCGATAGCTTTACCGTAAAGCACCTCGGTCTGCGTATGATTTATCTGATAAAAAGATCTCGGGCTTATCTTGAATTTACGATCGCAAAGTGTGTCCTCTATATAGCCTTTGCCATAGAGGACGTTTTCCTTTTCTCCCATCCAAAGGGGGATGTCGGTGTTGTTTTCCACCTGAACCACGGTTTTAATATCGGTAAATCTTTTAACAAGAGCTGCGCTGAACTCCCGAAGCTTTCCCGGCTTTCCCGGAGCTGTCACAAGGATCACCATATATTCGCCGCTGACAGCGCCGTTTCTCACCATGATATGGCGAAGGCCTCCCTTTCTGGTTTTCGGGTCATATACGTAAATACCGAAATCACGGAGCATTCCACGGGCGGCGCGTACTATCCAATTGGCCTTTTCGTTTTCGATAAGGCAGGAATCGGTCTTTACTATCCTTTCAGCCTCGGTCTGCCATACACCGCAGATGGGGTGCTTATGGCTGTCCATTCCGAATGCCGCCTGCATTTTGTTACGGTAATGAAGAGGTGTTTCCATACCGATAATCTCCTCAACGTGACAAAATCTGCCGAGAAGAGATATCACCTTTTTCATTTTAAAGCTGAGCTGCTCCTCGTATGAAAGATTTGTCAGTTGGCAGCCTGAGCATTTTTTATATACGTCACACTTATGGGCACGGTTCATGTGATAACACCTCGTTTAAAATCAAAATGGCGGCACTGTTCCCAGTGCCGCCTGAAAAATTACTTTTTAAGAGCAATTGCGGCCTTAGCCTTTGCAACGATTGCATCTGCATCAAGACCAAACTTTGAAAGAAGCTCCTTCGCAGGACCGGAACGGCCGAAGCAGTCCTCAGTACCAACCTTTACAACGGGAACGGGATAAGCTTCACAGAGAGCCTCTGCAACCGCACCGCCGAGACCGCCGATAACGGAGTGCTCCTCAACTGTTACGATGCATCCGCACTTCTTAGCCTCTTCAATTACAAGCTCTGTATCAAGGGGCTTGATGGTTGCCATATTGATAACGGAAGCGGAGATACCTTCAGCCTTAAGCTTCTCTGCCGCGATAAGAGCCTGCTCAACCTCAACGCCGTTTGCGATGATGGAAACGTCAGTACCGTCAACGAGCTTTACACCCTTACCGATCTCAAACTTATAGTTCTCATCAAAAAACACGGGAACTGCCATTCTGCCGAAACGAAGGTATACGGGGCCATCCATCTCGTAAGCCGCCTTTACTGCAAGGCGAGCCTCCTGAGCATCTGCGGGGCAGATAACTGTCATGCCGGGAACTGTACGCATAAGAGCGAAGTCCTCACAGCACTGGTGGGTTGCGCCGTCCTCACCAACGGTGATACCGCCGTGAGTTGCGCCGATCTTAACATTTGCATGGGGATAGCCGATGGAGTTTCTAACCTGCTCATAGGAACGGCCTGCCGCAAACATAGCAAATGTTGCCGCAAAAGGAACCTTGCCGGAGAGTGCAAGACCAACAGCCGCGCCGATCATATTGTTCTCAGCGATACCGCAGTCAAAGAATCTGTCGGGATGCGCCTTCTTGAACATACCTGTCTTTGTTGCCGCCGCAAGGTCAGCATCAAGAACTACGAGATTTTCGTTTTCATTACCGATCTCAACGAGGGTTGCGCCGTAAGCGTCTCTTGTTGCGATCTTATCACCAATATTATAAGCCATTATTATTACCCCCTTAAGCCTTGAGATCGTTGATAGCAACTGCGTACTGCTCTGCATTGGGAGCACTACCGTGCCAGCTTGCCTGATTTTCCATGAAGGAAACGCCCTTGCCCTTAACGGACTTTGCGATAATTACTGTGGGCTTGCCCTTGCAATCCTTTGCAGCATTTACAGCGGCCTCGATGGACTCGAAATCGTGTGCATCACAGGAAAGAACGTTCCAGCCGAAGGATGCAAACTTTGTATCAAAGGGAGCAGGTCCGATAACGTCGTCGATAGCGCCGTCGATCTGGAGACCGTTCCAGTCGATGATGTAGCAAAGGTTATCAAGGTTATAGTGAGCGGCGAACATTGCGCTTTCCCAAACCTGACCCTCCTCAGCCTCACCGTCACCAACGAGAGCCCACACGCGACGGTCAGACTTATCAAGCTTTGCAGCCAGTGCCATACCGCAAGCTGCGGATACGCCCTGACCGAGAGAGCCTGTGGACATATCAACGCCGGGAACCTTGTTCTTATCGGGGTGACCCTGGAGATAGGATGTTGTCTTTCTGAAGGTCTTGAGATCCTCAACGGGGAAAAATCCGCGGTGTGCAAGAACGGAATAAAGCGCGGGTGAGCAATGACCCTTGGACAGAACGAATCTGTCACGGTCTGCCATCTGAGGATCTTCGGGATTTACGTTAAGCTCTTCGAAATACAGATATGTCATAATATCTGCTGATGAAAGGGATCCGCCGGGATGGCCGGAGGATGCGGAATGAACTGCATCGATAATGCCGATACGGACATTACGGGCAATTTCCTTGAGTTCGTCAACTCTTCTCTGTTCCATAATAAAAACGTTCCTTTCGATATATGCCCTTGCGGGCGCATTATTTGCTAATGTATATCATAATACATTATCCCGAAAAAGTCAAATATTAAATACAAAAAAGAATTAATTTGTAATATATACTGCTTATTAAACCAACCGTTGAGGAGAATACGTTGACAAACAATTGTTCGGATGGTATAATGTGCATATATTAACACATTTAACCTTGGAGTCAGCGATATGGACGGAAAAACAACAATCAAATATTTACAGAACTACATAAGATCAAAGGACTATCACCCTGAATTGAAGAGGGAGTATTTCTTAAAGCTCTCCGAAGAGGTGGGCGAGCTTGCAAGGGCTATGCGTAAGAATCTGCAAAAGTGCGATAGTATCAAAGACACCATCGACGAAGAAATTTGGGATATTATATACTATTCCATTGCCATCGCCAATTGTTATGACATTGACCTCGAAAGCGTCATAAAGGAAAAAGAAGAAATTAACAATAAAAAATACAATACGAGCGTTGAATTTGAAGAGAACAGGTAACTGATACGATAAACCACATTTGTAGGGACGACCATTGGTCGTCCGTTAACCTAAACAAATAATAGGTACGCAAACGGACAGTAACACAATACACTTGTAGGGACCGACGTCCTCGACGGTCCATGAACTAAATGACATTTCCAGCAAAGCTTTACGTCTGTAGTAAGGACCGTCGGGGACGCCGGTCCCTACAAAAAGATTATCGATCACTTCCCCCTGTACATCAGATTTAGTTTGTACGTATGCAAACAGACGACCAATGGTCGCCCCTGCATTAGCATTAACGAATCAAATATTATTTGGAGATTTACCAATGAGCATAATCAGAAAACACGATATATTTTTAAAAGCAGGAAATGAAATCGAGCTGATCCCTCTGCTCGATGAACACTTACCTCTGCTATACAAATGGAATAACGATCCTGAGGTGGTATACTGGTCGGATTCGGGAAACTTTGACGTTTGCAGTGAGGAAGATGTCAAGGGAATATACGGTATGGTTTCTCAAAATGCGTACTGCTTCTTAATGCTTCAAAGCGGCAGTCCTATAGGCGACTGTTGGCTGCAGAAGATGAATCTTGCCGATATTACCGAAAAGCATCCCGGCAAAAAGGTATACATGATAGATATGACCATCGGTGAGAAGGACTGCTGGGGCAAAGGTCTCGGAAGTGCGGCGCTGTCTGCACTTATGGAATTTGCATTCGAAGATGAACAGGTAGATATTTTATATTTGATCTCCTGCGATTATAATGAGAGAAGCAGAAGAACCGCTATAAAGAACGGATTTACTGAGTGCGGCAAAACTCACGTGTACGATAGCGACAGAGCAAAATTTGAGTATCTTTATTCGATGGATAGGGATACGTATTTAGAAAGAACGAGAATTATATGAGCAACATTGAAGTAAAATTCTACGCCACCGGAGAGATCCCCGATGAAAAGCTGAAATATGCAGTCATTGCTGCGAGATACGGCGGAGGATGGATATTTTGCCGACACAAGGATCGCTCAACATGGGAGATTCCCGGCGGGCACAGAGAGGCGGGAGAAACCATCGAACAAGCGGCAAGGCGTGAGCTCTTTGAAGAAACGGGAGCAGTTGATTTTGATTTAAAGCCTGTTTCCGTTTACGGTGTTGACGAGTACGGGATGCTCTATTTTGCCGAGATAAAGAGCATCGATAGCATCCCCGAGACAAGTGAGATCGCTGAGATATGCTATGTTGAGAGTATTCCCGAAAGCCTTACTTATCCTGAAATTCAGCCTCGCCTTCTGAGAGAGGTCAACGGCTGGCTCTGCAATCAAACAAGCAAGGGCGAGCTTTGGGATATTTACGATATTGACAGAAACAAGACGGGCAAGATTCATCGCAGGGGCGAGCTTTTGCAAAAGGGCGACTACCATCTCGTAGTCCATATATGGATCAGAAACAGCCGTGGTGAGTACCTTATCACAAAGTGCGCACCCCACAAGGGCTGGCCCAATATGTGGGAATGCACAGGCGGCTCGGCACTTTCGGGCGACGATAGCATAACGGCTGCTCTGAGAGAAGTACGGGAAGAGACGGGGCTTGAATTATCACCGAAAAACGGCAGGATCGTCCATACCTACATAGGCAACAATTTTTTTGCGGACATTTGGCTCTTCACGGAGGACCACGACCTGTCTGATGTGGTTTTACAGGAAGGCGAGACCATTGACAAAATGCTTGCCGATGCGAAAAAAATCCGAGAAATGTTATCAGACGGAACGTTTATTGATTATTCGTATATTGAAAAAATACTTGATATTGAATAAAATGAAACACATAGGTATTTCTGAAATAACCACTCACAGATTAAAATTGCGAAAATTGAAAAGTTGTGATGCTGAGGCTTTTTATAAATTTGCAAGTGATAAAAAGGTTTCTCAATTTATGAATTGGATCCCCCACACCTCAATCTCCGACAGCATAAAAAGCATAGAAAAATCTATAAAGGAATACGAAAG
>JAFXFQ010000220.1 GCA_017520365.1 Clostridia bacterium | reverse complement strand
ATTTGCACAGAAGTAAACAAACAATTAACGCCGACAGATTTTTGGTCTGTCGGCGTTTGCTGTTCGATAAATTCTTATTTATCGCAAATTCTTATTTATCGCAAGTTTCGCCTTTGTATTAC
Source organism: Clostridia bacterium (assembly GCA_017520365.1). Lineage (GTDB taxonomy): Bacteria > Bacillota > Clostridia > Oscillospirales > CAG-272 > Avispirillum. The sequence continues at coordinate 4,533 of JAFXFQ010000220.1, read as the reverse complement.
AAAGGCTTCGGGCAAAGCCCATACCCCTATTCTTCTGCGTATAATTTGTCATAATACCACCGCATAGGGTTTTCATAAATATATCGCAAATGCTCATCATAGTCCTGACGGTTACGAATGATATGATCATTGGAGCGATATTGCCATATATTCACGCCGTATTCCTTATTGCTAAATCTTTTAAACGTAGATACGAACCGCGACGGAACGGAGTTCTGCACTGTAGGGACCGGCGTCCTCGACGGTCCGTTATCTATGCCTTTTACCCACAACATAATATGAATATGGTTTGGCATAATTACGTAACTCTCGACCGATAGATCCTCGTAAAAAACGTTCAATTGATGGATGTATTTTTCTGCGATTTGTCCGTATTTTGTTAATTTGATTTGCGGACCGTCGGGGACGCCGGTCCCTACAACGCGCGAGAGGATACACTTTCTCTCTTTCGTACATATCGTGAGAAACACGGCTTGGTTTCGATTATAGTCCGCACCCTTCAATCTGGTGGTCTTGCGATTTTTTAGTTCGTCCATTTTCATCACCCATCCCATTATACCACAAAAATCGGCAGAGAAAAAAATCTCTGCCGACCTTTTGTGCCTGCAATTTCTCCGTTAAGGACAACAGAGAAATCGGAGGCTTTCTTTTTTGTATTCTGAATATAAGATCAGTTTTCGTAATCGTTGTAGCAGTCCTCGCAGAGATAGTCCTCAAATCTCATGGAATAATAAAGCTCATCCTCATAGAATTCTCCGTTACACCAGTAGCACTGATACAGCTCCGCAGGCTCCTCAAGGTCGCCGAGCTCCTTCTCCTCGTAAACAAACTCGTCCTCTTCAACATAGCCCATATTCTCCAGGGCATAGTTTACGTCCTCAAGGTAAAGAACTCCGTCGGAAAAATCGAAGTAAAAATTGTAAAAATCCATCATGTTGACAAGCTGCTCAAGATTTGCTACCTGATCCTCTGAGTCAAGGTCCTCAACGGTCATATTTACAATAACTCGTCCGTCCTCCTCGTATACCTCTGAGTCTATACTCTCATAGGCATCGAGCATATTCTGAAGCAAGTAGATCGCAGCGTCGATCTCATCATCGTTCTCGTTGTTGGCAAATATGCTGACGGACAATTCCATCTCAGTAACGATATCATTCTCGTCAATACCTGTAAGGACTACCGTGAATATATCGTTATCGTCCTGCAGCTTATATACCGGATCTACGAAAACCTCATCGGCGTCGGGATAATCATTACCGCCGCCTTCGATACTATCGAAAAACTCACGCTTTTCATCATAAGATGCGTCCTTTCTGCAGGCAGTAAGGGCAAAAATGCAAAGCACCGCAAGAATAAGTGCCGTAATTCTTTTCATACTGTTTCCTCCGAATCGTTTTGACTGACTAATTGTACCACGGCGGTCACGTTTTGTCAATGATTATCGGAGCTGACATTACGGCAAAGTCGCCGCCTGTTCATCCCTTTTACTGCTTATTTTGCTTTTCTGTCAGCAGCTCGTTTACTCTTTTTGTATTTCTTTTAATAACAGAATAGACCACCGCCCAGATTGCAAGATAGCCGACGACGAAGGCCGCCGAAAAAACGATGACGGGTATAGCTCCCCACTCAAGCCAGTCGTTGAGAAGGTACGTTACAAGGTAAGCAACGTACAAAACCATACCGTGAATAAGTATTGCCAGCATCAGCGGCAGGCGCTCGATCTGATAGACCGCATTTATACCGCCTGCTATGAAAGCGAGGGCAAGAAGGGAGAATATTCCCACAGAGACCTCCTCTGCCGACAAAGTATCCAGCTTTCCCACAGAGTGGAGGACCTGATAAATCACTGCCAAGACCGCAGGGCCGATGCCGCAGGCCATTATGCCGCGGCGAAAAAATTCAAGGACCGTTTTTTTCATATTCCCTCATACCTCCTTCTTATCTGGGCAAAGCACCTTCTGGAAACGTATTCCCTATATCCGCATCTGAACACCGCATCCACCCCTCCGCTGAAGGCCGCCTCAAAGCGTTGTATCCGATCCTCGTTTGCAAGGGTGGATTTATTGATGCGGATAAAATTAGGAGGCAGCCTTTCCTCAAGCTCCCGAAGCCTTTCCTGCAGGCGGTAGCGCTTGTTTTCAAGGTCTATGGCCACTACTCTTCTGTCGATAACGGTGATGCATTCTATCTCACCGGGAGACAGCCTTCGCATCTCCCCGTCTGCGTAGCCGACAAGCCCACTCTCTTCCCTGCCCCCGAGGACAAGGGCCTCGATTTGTGCTGTCAACGGTGAGGGAGCGTGAACTCTTACCACTACCTCCTCCTCGGCATTTTTATCAATTATCAGCTTATACTTCATTTTTTGATCCTTACTGCTTTTTCATTTGTAAAAGGAAGCAGGCTACCGCACCACCCGTTACAGCTATGCTGTACAGGGCTACGGGCAGCATATGGCCTGCAGCCAACTCAATATTCCCCGAAAGCAACGCTCTTTCCATCTCCACGGCGTGAACGAAGGGCAAAAGGTTTGCCGCTTTTTCAAACCCACCGCCCACAAGAGAAATGTCAAACCATACTCCCGAAAGCCACGCCGAAAGATTAGTAAGAAGGGCGCCGCATATGCCTCCCACCTGCTTGACCCCGAGAACAGAGCCGCACAAAAGTCCGAGGGCTATATTGAACACGGCAACGGGGATGATACCAATAACAGCATACACGATATTTACCTGCAATGTCAACCCCAACAAAGCAGCAAAGGCATAACAGATCACAGTCTGCCCGACGGCCATAGGCAGGAGTGGGAGCATATATCCGAGAATAAAGTCACAGCCCGTCATGGGTGTGGTATACAGCCTTTGCAAAAGGGCGCTTTCTCGGTCACGTGAAACCAGGGTTGCTGAGAAAAGGGTCATAAAGGAAAGGCCGAACACAGTGATGCCGGGAGTGAGCCTTTCTATCTCAAAAAGCTCTACCGGCACGTTTGCCTGTATGGCGCTGAGAAGTAACAGCAGCACCAGGGGAAAGCCAAGGCCGAAAAGCAGGCTCAGCGGGTCTCGCAGCACTTCCGCAAAGCATCTTTTTGCAAAGGTCATCATTCTTCTCATGTATTCCCCTCCCTTACTATTGAAACGAAGGCCCTTTCAAATTTGTCCTCTCCTGTTTTCGCCTTCAGCTCTGCAGGGGTGCCCACAGTGAGGAGTCGCCCCTCCTTCATAATACCCACACGGTCAGAAAGAGCCTCCGCCTCCTCCATATAGTGGGTAGTGAGGACAATGGTCACCCTGCCCCGCAGGGCGTTGATAACATCCCACAGCTCATAGCGTGCCATAACGTCAAGCCCGAGAGTCGGCTCATCGAGAAACAGTATATCCGGCTCGCTGACAAGAGACATGGCAATGCTCAACCTTCGTTGCCATCCGCCGGAAAGCTTACCTGCCTTTCTTTCAAGAACCTCCATTGGCAAGAGCTGTGCAGAAAGCTCCTTTATCCTCTCGCAGGTCTTCTCCCGTGAAAAGCCGTGGATACCGCAGATAAGCTCTAAATTCTCCCTTGCGGTGAGATTTTTTGCAACGGCGTTCTCCTGAGGAGAAACTCCTATGATCGCCTTCACCTTATCCGGCTCCTTCACTATGCTGTGGCCGCCCACAAGGGCATCTCCCTCAGTCGGACGAGTCAGACAGGAAAGCATTTTCACAGCGGTGGTCTTTCCCGCACCGTTTGTGCCGAGGAGAGAAAAAAGCTCCCCCTTTTTTATTTCAAGGCTCAGCTCTTCTACGGCTGTTATGTTACGATAAAGCTTTCTGAGTCCTTTTATTTCAACAGCGTTCATTTCAGCCTCCCTTTTTCTTTTTTTACGGTAACATCATATCAGAAAAAAATGAGGAAATACCGTTTTCTGTCTCTTCGGCAGCACGGGGCGTCTCATCGGTCACATACTGCAATATCCTGCCCTTTTTTTTCATATATATGTATGAGTAAAAAAAGGAGATTCATATGGAAGCTGTAAACAACGTCCTATCGGGGATGATAATGCCCGCCCTTCTCATAGCCTTCGGACTTTACTATGCCTGCAGGCTTAGGTTTTTCTACGTTCTTCACCCGTTTCGTGTGGCAAAGGAGCTTTGGGCATCGGCAGGAACCAATGGCGCCTCCTCTGCAAGGGCTCTGACTCAGGCTCTGGCAGGGACGCTGGGTGTGGGAAACATGGCAGGTGTGGCAAGTGCCATCTGCGCGGGTGGGGCAGGCGCCGTTTTTTGGATGTGGATCTCCGCTCTCGTTGCCATGAGCATCAAATACTTTGAGGCGGCCCTGGGAGTGAAATGCCAGCGGACAGATGCTTGCGGCAGGCGATACGGCGGAGCTATGTACTACATAAAGGATATATTCTCAAAAAGGCTTCCCCGCGGCTCGGGTGTATTGGGCGGTATCTTTGCCGCGCTTTGCATCATCAACTCACTGCTGACGGGTAATATCGTTCAGGTCAATGCAGCGGCGGCGGCTCTCCCCTCTCTCCATCCTCTTCTGATAGGAGGT
>JAFXFQ010000021.1 GCA_017520365.1 Clostridia bacterium | reverse complement strand
TTCAACCCGGGCAGCGTTGCCCAGGGAAGCTATGGTATCGTTTATATTGAAAACGGCAACGTACTTGTATCACACGGAAAAATATGATAAACTGAAATGTAATGCACTTTTTTGAGGTTAAAAATGATTAAAAACGAACTTGTAGATACGAGTCTTACGCTCCATGATTTTTATTACGATCTCCCTGAGGAAAGGATCGCTCAGACTCCGGTTGAGCCCCGTGATTCCTCACGCCTTATGGTCATAGACCGCGAGGGGGATACGGTTGAGCATAAGACCTTCAGAGATATAATAGATTTTATTGGCCCCGAGGACGTTCTCGTGATTAACGATACGAGAGTCATCCCCGCACGCATCATCGGCCGCAGAAGTGAGAAGATGACGCCTGAGGGCAGAATTGAAAGTGACAGCACAGCCCCGGTAGAGCTCCTTCTTCTGAAACAGAGAGAGAACGACGTTTGGGAAGCGCTGGCAGGCCCCGGTAAAAGAGCAAGAGTGGGAGATATCATCTCCTTTGGCGATGGCGTTCTCAGGGCAGAGGTCATCGATATCATCGAGGGCGGTATGCGAGTCGTCCGCCTTTTTACAGACGGCGTGAAATATAAGACGGTTTATGAAGCGCTCCACGTTCTGGGTACAATGCCCCTTCCTCCTTATATAACGGAAAAGCTTGAAAATCAGGAGCGATATCAGACGGTGTACTCAAGAGAAGAGGGAAGCGCCGCCGCACCCACAGCAGGCCTGCACTTTACCCCTGAGCTGCTCCAAAAGATCAAGGATAAGGGCTGCGCCATCGTGCCTGTTCTTCTCCACGTCGGTCTCGGTACCTTCCGTCCCGTAAAGGAGGAGAGGATAACTGACCACGAGATGCACTCCGAATATATCAGAGTAACCGAGGAGGCCGCGAAGGAGATAAACGAAAGACGTGCCAAGGGCGGCAGAGTAATCGCTGTGGGCACCACCTCCTGCCGTACCCTTGAAAGCGCATCTGATGATAACGGTATCCTCCATTCCTGTAATACAGATACGGGTATCTTTATCTATCCGGGATATAAGTTCAAGATGACAGACGTGCTCATCACAAACTTTCACCTTCCCGAAAGCACCCTGCTTATGCTGGTATCCGCCTTTGCAGGCAGAGAACGTATGCTTTCGGCATATAACACCGCCGTTGCGGAAAAGTACCGCTTCTTCTCTTTCGGCGATTCAATGATAATACTGTAAGAGGTAATTTTGAAAACTAGAATAATAGCAGTTGCAGGCCCTACCGCATCAGGCAAAACGTCACTTGCCATAGAAATTGCAAAAAGAGTGGGCGGAGAGGTGATCTCCAATGACTCAATGCAGATATATCGGGGCATGGAGATAGGTACCGCCGCACCCACAACAGAGGAAATGCAGGGCGTGCCACACCATATGGTGGGTATCATTGACCCCACGGAGGAGTTTTCCTGCGCAGATTATGCCGTCCGCGCAAGATCTGTTATCGATGACGTTGCCGGCAGGGGAAGGATCCCCGTGTTCTGCGGAGGGACGGGCCTTTATCTTGACAGTGTTCTCTCTGTTTCCGATATGTCGGAAAGCGGAAAGGACGAGAGTGTCAGAGACAGACTTGCGGCTTTTGCCGAGGAGAAGGGCGCTTGCGCCCTTCACGAAAGGCTGAGGGCCGTTGACCCTGAATCGGCAGATGCGATCCATATGAACAATGTGCGCCGTGTTATCCGTGCTCTTGAGATATTTGAGACAACGGGTGTCACAAAAACGGAGTGGGACCGCCGCTCAAAGCAGCGAGAGCTGCCCTATGACGTTTCCATGGCGATAATCGAATTTGCTGACAGAGAGGCTCTTTATTCCAGAATAGACAGAAGAGTTCACGTTATGATGAAGCTGGGACTTCTCGATGAGGCGAGAGAGCTTTTTGAAAAAGGTCTTCTTTGTCGGGATAAGCCTGCCTTTCAGGCAATAGGATATAAGGAGCTTATCCCTTATTTTGAGGGAGAGGCAAGCCTTGAGGATTGCATTGCAGCAATTCAGCTCTCCTCAAGAAGATATGCAAAGCGGCAGATAACGTGGTTCAGACGGTATGAGGATGCTGTCCGCATTGTGGCTGACAGAGACGGCCTTGTCAGAAGCACAGAGGAGCTTTGTGAAGAGTTTTTTGAAAAGATAAATAACGCAAATTGAGGTGCTTATGGGATTTGTTGAGGTTTTGATCCTTGCGGTTGGCCTTTCGATGGATGCCTTTGCAGTGTCCATCTGCAAGGGACTTGCAATGTGTCGCGTAAGATTGAAGGATGCTTGTGTAGTTGGCCTTTGGTTTGGTGCCTTTCAGGCGGGAATGCCTCTCATAGGTTATTTCCTTGGCAGCCGCTTTCAGGTGTATATTGAGGCGCTTGATCACTGGGTCGCCCTCACCCTTCTTTGCCTTATCGGACTGAATATGATAAGAGAGGCTGTTTTCGGTGAGGAGGAGGTATGCTCCTGCTCCGTAAAGGCATCTGATATGATAGCTCCGGCAATTGCGACCAGCATTGATGCCCTCGTTGTGGGTATCGCCATGGCCATGGCGGCAGGCGGCGGAAAGGGACTTAACGTATTTGTGTCTGTTGGCATTATAGGCGTTGTCACCTTTCTGTTCTGTGTTTGCGGAACCAAGATCGGCGGCGTGTTCGGCTCAAAATATAAAAAAGCCGCTGAGATATGCGGTGGTGTCATCCTCATTCTCATCGGTGTAAAAACGTTGCTTGAGCATCTGGAAATCATAAGATTTTAACTGTTTGGTGTTAATTATGAAAAGAATCGTAACAATGCAGGATATATCCTGCGTGGGCAAATGCTCGGCCTCCGTGGCAATGCCCATAATATCTGCAATGGGATGCGAATGCGCCATTCTTCCGACAGCTGTGCTCTCTACCCATACCGCTTTTGAAAATTTCAATATAGTTGACCTTACGGACAATATCCCAACCGTTTGCGAAATGTGGAAGAGAGAAGGAATAGCCTTTGATATGGTGTATACGGGTTATCTTGCATCCGTGCGCCAGATAGACCTTGCAATTGATCTGTGGCAGGAGTTCGGAGGAGATGGGAAATACCTGTTCGTAGACCCTGTTATGGGGGATTTCGGCAGACTTTATACAGGATTTGAGGAAAGCTACCCGGCACATATGAAAAGGCTTTGCCGAAGAGCGGATATCATCGTGCCCAACCTGACTGAGGCCTTTTGCCTCCTCGGTGAAAAATACCGCGAAAGTGTTTCCGTTGAGGAAGCTTTGGAAATGGCAAAGAGACTTACACAAAACGGCCCAAAGGCTGCTGTTATAACAGGTATATCACCGACAGAGGAAGAGCTCGGAATCGTGAAGTTCGAAAGAGAAACAGAGGAGAGCTTTTGCTATTTTGCCCCCCGTGTAGAAACACCCTTTCCGCTCCACGGGTCTGGTGATGTTTTTGCCGCAGTGACCGTGGGAGGCCTCTGCTCAGGCAAAAATATAAATGATGCCCTTGCAGCTGCAGTTGACTTTGTTGCCGAGGCAGTCCGGGAAACTGTGAAAAATAATGACCACCGCTGGTACGGTATCGATTTTGAAACAGTCTTGAATAAATGAAAAAACCGCCTGAGGGCGGTTTTCTTAATTGTAAAAAGAACGCTAAATCGGAGTTTGAAGTGTAGATTGATCAGTCGGTAGGGGACGGCGCCCTCGACGTC
>JAFXFQ010000020.1 GCA_017520365.1 Clostridia bacterium | reverse complement strand
TCGAATTCAAGCTCTCCGAAGCTGAAAAAACCGATCTGGCGAAGCAGGCGGTCTGTCATATCGCCACCGTCACCGAGTACCACCATTTTTTTCGGATCTGCGGGAGTGTGGTCGGTCAATGTCTTGCAAATACGGATATAAGGGGTGTGGAGAGGATTTTTCTCTCTTATACCGTCAAGACCTTCATTTTCCTCAACAAGACTGTCCTTGCTTTTTTTGCTTGCATAAACTGTGTCAAACATTGGGAGGAGACCTGTGTGGTCAACGTCCATATGCGTAAGAATACAATCCTTTTTGATGGAATCAAATTCAGGGATAAGCCTTCTGAGAATGGGAAGCATCTCCTCCTTGTAGCAGGCAAAGCCCGTATCAACGAAAAGATACTCTCCGCGGCTCTTGATTATTGCTGTGTTGCTTCCGCAGGGAGGCTCAATAGTGGTGATCTCCGTTTCATCGGTGATCCTGTGCGTGGTTATGCGGGGGGAAAAGGCTTCACCCTTACCGCTGGCCAAAAGAGCCGCGAATTTTGAGATGCAGTCGAAGGTTCTGTAAGGAGAAAGTCCCTGCCTGTCAAGCACCTCCATAGCAAGGTTAGTGTTTATAAGAAGGTACTCTCGCTTTTCCTTCGATATTCCTGCCGCATCAATAAGGCTCTCAACAAAGCTGCGGTAGAAGAAGCTGTTGTCATAGGTGCGCTGACTTTTGTTGTATTCGATTATGCGAACGGGGCATATCTCTTCAGCTTTTGCGAGAAAATCGTTGATATCTCTTTCGCTTTCAACCCTTAGTCCTACCCTAAGGGGCTGATACTCTGTAGCATTTTCCTGAGAGCTGATATATGAGATGTTGAAGCCATACTGCTGTATAAGCTCAAGCACCTCAGTAGCACTGCCCGTAACGTCTCTAAGGGTAAATTCAAGAAGTATAATGCCTGCGTCGTCTCCTGCGGGATTGTTGATATACCCGATTTCAGAGAGTATACGGTCAGCCTCACTGAGCTTTTCTTCATCTCCCTGAACCTCAAGAAAGAGGGCGTGAGAGTCAACAGCCTTGTTATAGCTGATACGCGTGATGTTGATACCAAGTGATGAAAAGCACCTTGTTGCCTGTAAAAGTGCGCCTATTTTGTTTGGAACGCTTGTAATATACGTTTTTTTCATATACACCTCTTACTTTATGCTCCGGTAGGGATTGTCTCTTGGGATATAATCAGACTGTTCAGTATTGCCTCGTTGAGAGAAGCACACTTTTTTGATCTCAAAAGCCGTGATAGCTTTTTTGTGAGTCCTTTAATTTTTTTATCATCTGCAGAAGAAAGGGCTTTTATAAGCTTTTCTCCTTTTTCGATACCGTATTCGTTGAAAATGCAGATTGTGGAGAAAATAGCTGCTGACCATTCGGGCGTTCCTTCAAGGGCGTATAGTCGAATAAAGGGCAAAAGCTCCGTTTCGCTATCATTCAATTTAGATGCAGAATTCTTTGCCTTTTCACAGAGAAATGTACACATCCGTGTTACGGCGTCAAAGCTCTTTTTGCATCCGTATGAAAGGGGCGCGGCGGAGTAGAATATCTTTTCCGATCTGAGAGAGGAAAAGGATACCTTGTAAATATTGCAGCTATCGTCAAATACTTCAAGACAAAGCCCCTCTTTCGTTCTGTAAAGCTCAAGCCAAAGCAGGGGGGCAGTGCTGATGTCGGTGGGAAGATCGGCATTTTCCATAATCAGAAGTTTTTCGGTACAAGGGCCGTCCGGTAGAGTAAAATACGCGTCGTTGTCCCTCTTTTTCAGTTCAAGACATCCGACAAAGCCTATGAAGCCGTCGATTCCGGCACTCTCAATCACAGAAGTGAGCTCACGGTCCTTCCATTCGCCGAGAAGGGAATATGTGCGCTCATTTCTTTGAATATACGTGATGATATCTTCAATGCTCTTGTCCTCGGAAAGGTACTCCAACACAGTTGGAAAGGGAGCGAGAAAATCAGCATTTTTAATGTATTCGCGAATCTTTTCCGCATTGCTTCTTGCGCGTTCAAGTCCTATGTCTTTTGTTATATAGTTGTATACCTTCAAAAGGTAAAGCAGTTCATTGGGTAAATGCTTCATGGTTCACCTGTAGGGAGAATTATAGATTAGTTGGCCGCAAACAGGTATGACCTGACAGCAAGTTGTGTTGTCAGGTCATACTGAAGAAATGTGATTATTTTATAAATTTAGCGTAGTAAGCATCAAGATTCTTAAGCTTATCGGAAATAAAGCGGCGAAGCCCTTCGATGGTGTTTTCACCATCGTGCAAGAGGCCCCATTTGTTTGTGTTTCGGATAACGGCACCGCTTTGAGAAAGCTCAAGGTTACTACTTTCAATATATCCGAATATTGTTTCTTCAGTAAGAGCAGTTTTTCTAAGTTCTTGCCACCTTAGGGCAGTTTCTTTGTAAAAAGAAGAATTTTGTGCTGATACTGTGTAGAATTCGTTTCTCGTTGAGTCAACGTTGAGACAAAAATCGTAGTTGTATTCTATTCCCATATCGTAGTGGAGCCCGAATGAAAGGTCCATATCCCAGGGGATGAGGTAAACTCTATAGGAGTCACCGTCAGCCTTGAATAAAAAGAACATATTTTTATTCTTTAGGTTATCAAGGGCAGAGGCGAATGATACGAATATCTGAATATCTGCGATATTTTCAGGTGAGTAGGGGGCATTTTGATCAAACAAACCGATTTCTTGTGCTATAGAGTAAGTCCTTTCATCATCATAGGGAGAATAAACTATCTCATAAAGATCCGTAGGGTCATCTGATACGAGAAGATTGCTTCCCTTGAAAAGAATATCATTTTCCTCAAGGCTGAGATATTTTTTATCAATGCGTCTCTGGAGGGTGTAAAGGCCAAAATACTCCCCGTTTTTGATCACCTCGACATATCCTCCCGCAGACATCTTGTAGTTGTAGTCTTCGGTTGCAAGATGACTGTTCCAAAGCTGAGTGAGAAGCGCTTCGCGAAGGTAAGTGTCATCAGCGTTCATAGGATTCAGTATCCAGTCATCGTCTTCGCCAAGTCCAAGCATTGACAAATTTTTGTTCTCATTGTCTTTGTCCTTGAGAGAGAGCTTATAAGGCTTCTTTTTGAAAAGAGCAGATGAGTTTCCTCTCACGTGCCACTCAAGCGAGGAGGTCTTAACTGAATATCTGCCGGTATCCGGATCTGAGGGATCCCAGATGCATAGCTCCCCTGTGCTGATCTTTCTGTTTTCTTCATCAATATGGGTTTCTTCTCCGTTAAGAGAGATGACGGGAAGCGTTGTGAATACAACGGTATACTCGGTGTATTGTTTCAAAGGGTTGATTATTGCGAGACGGAAGCTTTTTCCTTCGGAAACTGTAAACGCAATATTATCAAAGGCACCATTGTCGATAAAGTTGAGGTAATAACCGTTGATATCTATTCTGAGTTTTCCTGTCAGGGATTTTTTTGAGGTGCTCGTGTCAATACTCTGAGATATGTAGATAGTCTTGGTAGTCTTATCTATTGCGCAGAGCTCGTCGTTGAAATAAAGGTTTTTAGAATAGTCATAATCAACTGTTTGCAGGGAACTAAGTATTTCTTCTTCTTTTACCGGGATACCCAGGCAAACGTTGGAATTATTGTTGAAATGCTCACAAATGATAATAACTCCTGTAAGTGTAATGAGAAGCATTGCAAGGGCAACCCATCTCCAATATCTGAAAGCAGTCACAGCGACAGCCTCCTTTCCTGTCAGATATCTACGGGAAACTCTCCCGCAATGGCAAGTCTGCCGAGGTAATACTTAGAGAAAGCGGTCTGCCTGAGCTTGCCGATCTCAAGCTGCTTTGCTATCATATCGGGTAAGAGCTCATCGTACTTGACCTCAAGAACGTGCATGCCCGTTGGCAGAACGGGAACGTGTCCGGAAACGTTTTCCTCAAAAAAGTCCTCCAAGACTCTGCTTGCCATAATGTTGCGGTCAAAGGTGATGCGCACGTTGCCGCTTGGATGAACGAAGGCGGATCTTTCGTAGGAGATAATGACCTTGGGCTCCATCTTGTTGCAGGCCATTTGCACCTTAAGCTTATTGAGAGGTGCACGGTCAGAAAGGGGAATGCTTCTGTGATAACCTAAGGCGATCTTTTCATACTCGTCCATAGTAAGGGAGCAGGAGGACTTTTTAGTAAGACCTCTGTACTTTTCCTTTATCTCAAGGTGGATAATTTCGCCTGTAGTATCGTAAATACGGATACGGTATTTATTTCTGCTGTCGATTCCCGACTCGTTTTCATCCATACAGCTGTCTGCAACGTCATCAAAATAAAGACTGCGTATCTGGTAGCAGGAGCCGTTCTGATGAGCATCAGGCATCATAACGGTCTGAAGCCGACCTGCCAGAACGGCCAGATCGGCATCGGAGACGAGAAATTTATTTTCAACTCTGTATTCTATGAGAAATCACTCTCTTCCAAAAAAGTTAGGATATATATCAGATGCGAAGATCGCCGTCGTGACTCATAAGGTTAATGCTGCCGATACCCTCAACTGCGGATACTGCCTCCACGAGAGCAGCCTCGTTTTTCACGCGAAGCTCAAGGATCCATTCAACGCCGCGCTTGGTAACGCTTCTGCTTCTGACTCTCAGAGCCTTTGCGTTAGTCTTGACGGCGGTAAGAAGGGCTTTTTCGAGACCGGTGCTGTCGCCTGAAACTACAAGGATACAGGGAGCACGGAATGTGGGCAGAAGATCAAGGAGGAAAATGAGAGCTGTAACAGCAAGGCTGAGAATGATGGAGAGCTCATAAAGTCCCGCACCTGTGATGATACCCATGCTGATGCTCCAGAAAAGGAATGTAAGATCAGCCGCATCCTTTACAGCGTTGCGGAAACGAACGATAG
>JAFXFQ010000019.1 GCA_017520365.1 Clostridia bacterium | reverse complement strand
TATATATTGACGCTCCTGCAAACGATATATTATTCCCACCAAATTCTAGTATACTTCCAAAGCATAAGTCTATGTATGCATTAAAATTTCCTTTAATTAGCATCATCATAACCATTGGAATTAAAACTATAAAAAATCCCGCTGCTTTTTGCAGCGGGATTTTGTTTAGTAGAGTGTCTCCTCGCCCTCGGCAAAGAGCTGGTCGTTTATATGGTTTAAGTCCATCTGATGAGCAATTCCGTAAATTATTATGGTATCTCTGCGGTTCTTGGTATAAAGAGGGACGTGTCCGCCACTCTTTAAAAGCTCCTGTGTTTCGTCGAGAGAGGCACCGAGACCGATACACAGAGCAAGTGTACGGTTTCTCGAAGGATTTCTTCCGCCGGAGAAGATCTGATACAGATATACTTCGCTTATTCCCGCACTTTTCGCAAGAGCTGCCTTTGAGATGTTTTTCTTGTCGAAAAGATCTTTCAAAAGCTGCGAGAGGGTAGTCTCAATGAAGTTGTCCTTATTTTCAGAGAGAAACCGGCTTAAATCAGGCGCGGTGATAAGTTCGGTTTGGAGGTCATTGGTGTTTTTCTTTTTCACTTCTCGTCAGCCTTTACAAAGTTTTTTGAAAATCTTATAATGAACTCATTATACCGCAAATCAGGAGAAAAACAATAAACTGCGAGCATAGGGAAAGGGGTGAAAATGTGATTTACAGGCAACTTTATGAAAATATACACAACCATTACGTATTCGAGAAGAAGCTCAAAAGCAATCAAAAGGGGAATATTTACCTTGTAAGAGAAAAGAATACGGGCGAAAGAAGCGTTTACCGACATTTTTCGGGAAGCAAAGAAGTATACGAAAGCCTTGTTGACATCACATGCCCCTATCTTCCTAAGATAAAACAGATAGGTGAATCGGATGGCAAGACTATCGTACTTGAGGAATACATACAGGGTGACGGACTCGATTTTATCCTTGATGGCGGAACACTTACATTTGAGCAGACGAGGAATATTGCCATACAGGTCTGCCGTGCTCTGGATGTTATTCATTCTGTGGGGGCGGTACACCGCGACGTAAAACCCGAGAACATAATACTCAGGGGCAACGAGGCTGTGCTGATAGATTTTGATGCCTCAAGAATGTATAAATTCGAGCAGACATCCGATACAAGAGTTATGGGCACCACGGGTTATGCTGCACCCGAACAGTATGGGTTTTCCCAGACTGACGCGAGGGCAGATATATATGCTGTTGGTGTACTTATCAACGAAATGCTCACAAACCGCCACCCTGCTACTTATCTTGCAGACGGTCCGCTGCGCCCGGTTATTGAAAAATGTATCGAAGTAAATGTAGATAAGCGTTATTCGACGGCAGCTGAGCTTATTCACGCCCTTGAGATGCTTACCGAAGAAAAAATCAATGCCCTTATCGCTGAGAATAAGCGAATAACCTTTTACAAAAAGCTCTGGGCTATGACCGCTATAGCCTTTGTTTTTGCAATCGGGATATTTGCAGGCAGAATAGAGAGCAAAGAGACCGCAATACCAGCAAGTGGTGAAACTTTTGTATCTGAAGAAAGCTCTTTTCAGGGGCCTGTGAAAGAGTTTACCGAAGAGGATGACGAAGGATCATCTATGGAGATTTCCGCCCCCGAGCCCTTTTTGCCGGAGGAGCCTTATGGAAGAATCAATATTCTTCGTGTTTACCGAAACAGTGAGAACGGTGTGGTAGAGATGTCTCAGGACGGCACAGGAGGTTTCTCTTGGTCGGTAGACGAGAGCGACCTTACAAATGCTGTGATAAACTTCAGATATTCGGGTTCTGCAAACAACAGACAGGATATAATGAAAGAGCTCGGCTACAGCGAAAAAAGCCGAAACATCCCCCTCACAGTCGAACTGGGTTTTCCAAAAGGGTATGAAAATGTCATTCAGAAGATAGACGAAGGCGAAACCGATAAGGTGATGCGTGTCTGTTCGATAAGAAACGGAATTCTCGAAGAGGGAGTAAACGATTTTTGGTACGAGTGGCACGATTCTGAGGGCATACTGCCCGATTTTGCGCAGACCATAACGCTAAAAATAGATTACGGCAGCGGATTTGACGCCAAGACACCTTTCGATGTAGAGGAGTTTAAAAACACGCCTGGGATGCTCAATGTAATTGAGGTCTACAGATCCACTACAGACGGAGATATTGCCCTCGAGCGCGATAAGTTTGACTACCGTACAGTCTACGCTACCGACGACAGCGGGCGAATAACCGATATCAAGGTTACTTATGCATATACAGGACCGAGCCTGAGTGCAAAGGAGATGAAAGAGAACCTCCACTTCTTTGAGGATAAGACCTCAAGGATAATTATGAAGCTCGCTCCGCCCGTGGGCTATAACGGGATGACACGTTTGGATGGAAATGAAGACGGATTTTTCCATCTCGCTGTTTCTCAGAACGGTTCGCCTTATGAGGATAAGCGTACATTTACCGTTACGTGGGAAGACTCTACAGGAAGCCTGCCCGATCTTACGCAGAAGCTGGTGTTTGATGTAGATTACGGAGAGAGAATAACCGCAGCACCGACAGGATATGCACCTACAATAAATGCGGATGCAATCATACCTGATGGGGTAGGAGCGCCGTACATCGAAAAGATATACCGAGAGACTGCAAACGGCGATGTAAGCATTGAGAATGATTTTTTCGACTTCGTTATTGATGATAGGGATGTATTCAACCCCTCCATTACATTTGTGTACAAGGGCAATTCCGAGAGAATCAACGATTTGATCGATGAACTTGAACTCAAAGAAGTCAACACCGTAATAACGGCAAAGCTGCACGCGCCGAGTGGCTACAACGGATACGATCGGCTTGACGGAGGAGACGATTTGTATTTCCATGCTGTGATAGCACGCGGCGATGAGTTGTTGGAGGAGGAAAAGGTCTATACGATCACATGGACAGATCCTACAGGTTCACTGCCTAACTTGCGGCAGCGTCTCAGTCTAAAGGCGGATTTCGGAAATCTCGTTATTTGAAGAAAGCGGGTGAATGATGTG
>JAFXFQ010000219.1 GCA_017520365.1 Clostridia bacterium | reverse complement strand
TGCCACGCCAGCGGCTTTATCGCCCTCGTTGCTCCTCTTATTGAGGCAGGGATCCTCCCCTGCGATGCTCTTCTCTCTTGCCACTCCGTTACAGGCTACAGCGGAGGCGGCAAGAAGATGATCGCAGAATACGAAGCTGACGAAATGGACGAGCTGTTGACCGCTCCCAGGCAGTATGCTCTCGGACAATCCCACAAGCACTTAAAGGAGATGAAGGCTATCTGTGCTCTTGAAAGCGAGCCTCTGTTCTCACCCATCGTTTCCGACTTTTACAGCGGTATGTGTGTAACGGTTCCTCTTTTTAAGAGCCAGCTTGCTGATGGAAAAACAGCTGATGACATTATTGCAGTTTACAAAGGCAAGTACCACGGCCCTATCGTTTCCTATGAGGATATGACAGACGGCGGTTTTCTCTCCGCAACTGCACTGGCGGGAAAGGACTCTATGAGAGTGTGCGTTTTCGGCAACGAAGACAGAATACTTCTCACCGCTGTATATGACAATCTTGGCAAGGGTGCCTCCGGTGCCGCTATCGAATGTATGAACTACGTTCTCGGCACCTCTCCCGATACGGGACTTGAACTTTAAGAAAAGGATCTACTGAAATGAAAATAATCAACGGCGGCGTTTGTGCCGCAAAGGGATTTAAGGCAAGCGGCATCCACTGCGGAATCCGCGCAAACAAGACAAAAAAGGATCTTGCCCTCATCGTCAGCGAATGCCCTGCATCTGCGGCGGCAGTATATACCACCAACCTTGTCAAGGGTGCTCCTCTTACGGTAACAAAAAAGCATATTGAAAACGGTGTGGCTCAAGCTGTTATCTGCAACTCCGGCAATGCAAACACCTGCAATGCAGACGGCATTGAGATCGCAGAAAAGATGTGCGAGCTTCTGTCAGCTGCCATTCCCGTTAAAGCTGAGGACGTTGTGGTTGCATCCACCGGTGTTATCGGTCAGCCCCTCAACATTGAGCCTATTGCAAACGGCATTCCCGCTCTCGTTGCAGGGCTTGGTGACAACAGCCTTGATGCGGCAAACGGTATTATGACCACCGACACAAAGGTGAAGGAGATCGCTGTCGAATTCGAGGTTTCGGGAAAAGTCTGCCGCATCGGCGGAATTGCAAAGGGCAGCGGTATGATCCATCCCGATATGGCTACGATGCTCGTTTTCATCACCACTGACTGTGCGATCACACCTGATATGCTTCAGAAGGCTCTTTCCTCCGACATTGCCGACACCTTCAACATGGTCAGCGTTGACGGAGATACTTCCACCAACGATATGGTAACTGTTCTCGCAAACGGTATGGCAGAAAATGCTGTCATCGACTCCGAGGGCGAGGCTTTCAACACATTTATGAAGGCTCTCAACACCGTTACCGTTTATCTTTGCCGCTGTATCGCCGGAGACGGAGAGGGCGCAACAAAGCTTCTTGAATGCAAGGTAAGCGGCGCCCGCGATCTTATCACAGCCAAAAAGTGCGCAAAGAGCGTTATCTGCTCCTCTCTTACAAAGGCAGCAATGTTTGGCGCAGATGCCAACTGGGGACGTATTCTCTGCGCTCTCGGATACGCGAAGTGCGACCTTGACGTTACAAAAATAGATGTATCCTTTAAGAGCGCAAAAGGTGAGATCCCCGTTTGCAAAAGCGGTGCAGGAATCCCCTTCTCCGAGGAAAAAGCAAAAGAGATCCTTCTTGAGCAGGAAATCGAAATACTCGTTTCCCTCAACGACGGTGAATTCTCCTCTACAGCATGGGGCTGTGACCTTACTTACGATTACGTAAAGATCAACGGTGACTACCGTACATAAAAAGGACTTGTTATGAATCTCAATATAACCAACGCACAGCGTGCAAAAATACTTGTACAGGCTCTTCCCTATATCAAGAAATATACAGGTAAGATCGTAGTTATCAAGTACGGCGGAAACGCTATGGTCAACGAAGACCTTAAAAATTCTGTTATGAGCGACATCATTCTTCTCTCACTTATCGGTGTAAAGGTAGTTCTCGTTCACGGCGGTGGCCCCGAGATCACCGATATGCTCAAGAGAACAGGCAAGGAAAGCAAGTTCCTTGACGGACTCCGCGTTACCGACAAGGAGACGGTCGAGATCGTTCAGATGGTCCTTGCGGGCAAGGTCAACAAGGACCTGGTAAACCTTATCGGCACCAAGGGCGGCCGTGCTGTCGGCCTTTCCGGTATCGACGGACAAATGCTTATCGCAAGCGCAAAGAAGCCTGAGCTTGGATATGTAGGTGAGATCGAAAAGGTAAACGTTCAGCCTATAACAGAGCTTCTGGACGGCGGATATATACCCGTTGTATCAACAGTTGCCTGCGACACGGAGGGCAACACATACAACGTAAACGCAGATACTGCGGCAGCAAGGATAGCAGGAGAGCTTCAGGCAGAGAGCCTTATCTCCCTCACCGACATTTCGGGAATCCTTCGCGACAAGAACGATCCCGAAACGCTTATCTCCCGTATCAGCCTTGAGGAAGCGGACCAGCTTATTGATGAAGGCATTATCAGCGACGGTATGATCCCCAAGGTAGAGTGCTGTACAAACGCTATCAAATGGGGCGTTCACCGCGTATTTATCATCGACGGCCGCATCAAGCACTCCATACTTATCGAAACACTTACCGATGAGGGCATAGGAACAATGTTCACACGCCACAAAGCAAAGGACAAGGGACTGAGCAATGACAACCAAAACTAAAGATTCCCTTTTCGTTGCAAATACCTATAAGCGTTTCCCTCTTCAGCTCGTAAAGGGCAAGGGAGCTATCGCTTACGACGAAAACGGAAAAGAATACATAGATCTGGCAAGCGGCATCGCCGTTAACACCTTCGGTTATGCCGATGAGGAGTGGACAAAGGCTGTGATCGAGCAGCTTACCACCCTACAGCATACATCAAACCTTTACTATACAGACCCCTGCGTTACTCTTGCAGAGCTTCTCTGTGAGAAAACAGGTATGAAAAAGGTATTCTTCGGAAACTCCGGTGCAGAGGCCAACGAATGTGCTGTCAAGGCGGCAAGAAAGTATGCGGAGAAAAAAGGCCGGAGCACTACCATCCTAACCCTCCTTCAGAGCTTCCACGGAAGAACTCTTACAACCCTTGCGGCAACCGGTCAGGAGGGCTTTCACAAGGATTTTCTCCCCCTTACGGATGGATTCGTTCACACACCCGCCAATGACATTGAAGCCCTTGAACGGGCATTTGAGGAGCACTCCCCCTGTGCTGTTATGTTCGAGGTAGTTCAGGGCGAGGGTGGTGTAAATCCCCTTAATTATGATTTCGTTCAGAGGATAAAAGAGCTTTGTGAGAAAAACGATGCTCTTATGATCGCAGACGAGGTCCAGATAGGAAACGGCAGAAGCGGCAAGCTTTACGGTTATATGCACTACGACATCACCCCCGACGTTGTTACAACCGCAAAGGGCTTGGGCGGCGGTCTTCCCATCGGTGCCTGTCTCCTCGGCGAAAAAGTGCAGGATGTGTTCACATACGGCTCCCACGGCTCCACCTTCGGCGCAAACCCCGTTTGCTGTGCCGGTGCGGTCAATATCATCAGCCGCCTTGACGACGAAGCTCTCAAGGGCGTTACAGACAGAGCCGAGCTTATAAGAAATGCGCTTATCGGTGCCGAGGGCATCGAATCTGTCAGCGGTCTCGGTCTTATGATGGGTATCAAGACCACAAAGCCCGCAGGTGAGGTAATTGCAAAATGTATGGAGAACGGAGTTCTCGTTATTTCCGCAAAGGATAAGGTCAGACTCCTCCCTCCCCTCAACATCCCCACAGATGTTTTGAAAAAAGCACTTGCAGTTATCATTGATGCCTGCAAATGAAAGGATTAAACAATGGAACTTAAAGGCAGAGATTTTCTCAAGCTTATCGACTATACACCCGAGGAGATAGGATACCTTATCGACCTTGCGGCAGAATATAAGGCAAAGAAAAAGGCGGGAATTGCCCACAATGACTTTCAAGGCAAGAACATCGCTCTCATTTTTGAAAAGACCAGCACACGTACCCGTTGCTCATTCGAGGTTGCGGCACACGACCTGGGCATTATGACCACTTATCTTGACCCTGCCGCATCCCAGATCGGCAAGAAGGAAAGCATCGCAGATACTGCAAGAGTGCTTTCAGGCATCTACGACGGCATAGAGTACCGCGGATTCGGTCAGGAGATCGTTGAGGAGCTTGCAAAGTATTCCTCTGTTCCCGTTTGGAACGGCCTTACAAATGAATTCCACCCCACACAGATCCTTGCCGACTTCCTTACCATCAAGGAGCAGTTCGGCCATCTTGAGGGAATCAATTTCGTATATATGGGCGATGCACGCTATAATATGGGTAATTCCCTTATGGTAGGCTGTGCAAAGATGGGGCTCAACTTCACTGCCTGCGCTCCCGAAAAGTATTTCCCCGACAAGGCTCTCATTGAGCTTTGCGAGGGATATGCAAAGGAAAGCGGTGCAACGCTTCGCTTTGAAACAGATCCCAAGAAGGCTGTGGAAAACGCAGACGTGATCTACACTGACGTATGGGTATCTATGGGCGAGCCCGTAGAGGTATGGGAGGAGAGGATCAACGAGCTTTCTCCCTATCAGGTCAACTCCGCACTTATTGAGGTTGCAGGTGAAAACGCAGTATTCATGCACTGCCTCCCTGCTTATCACGATCTTAAGACAGGGGTCGGCCGTGAAATGGGTGAGCGCTTCGGCCGTGACTCCATGGAGGTTACCGACGAGGTATTTGAGAGCGAGCGAAGCATCGTTTTCATGGAAGCTGAAAACAGAATGCACACAATAAAGGCTGTTATTGCGGCTACTATCTGAATAATATCCCGCCAAACCAGGCGGGATATTTTTTTATCCTCCGAATAAGCTTTAGTGGAGGTGATAATATGAAATGCGCAATATACGTCAGGCTTTCCGAGGAAGACCGAGATAAAAAAAGCAAATCAGATGACTCAAGAAGCATTGCAAACCAAAAAGCATTGCTGAAAAGCTATGCCGCAGAGCGGTGCTGGGATATATACGATATCTACTGCGACGACGATTATGCAGGAGCGGACAGAAACAGACCACAGTTCAGACGGCTGATTGATGATGCAAGAAACTGCCGCTTTGAAATTATCCTTTGCAAGACTCTTTCACGGTTTACGAGAGAGATAGAGCTTGTGGAAAAATACATACACGGCCTCTTTCCCCTGTGGGGGATACGGTTTATAAGCGTGGCAGACAATACGGACAGCCAGGACAGAAGGGGCAAAAAAGCAAGGCAGATATCGGGACTTATCAACGAATGGTATCTTGAGGATATGTCGGATAACATAAAAAGCGTGCTGACAGACAGGAGGCGGCGGGGACTGCACATCGGCTCCTTTGCCCTGTACGGATATAAAAAGGACCCCTTAAACAAAGGAGTAATACTTATAGACAGAGAGGCCGCAGAAACGGTACAGGAGATATTCCAGCTGTATCTGCAAGGCTTTACAATGACCGCCATAGCAAATGCT
>JAFXFQ010000018.1 GCA_017520365.1 Clostridia bacterium | reverse complement strand
ATACATACCCCGAGGCCATCAGCGAAAAGGCTGTCACCGCTCTTAATGCCTTCTATCAGTTTGTCTCCGAGGGAGATGGCACCTATAAGGGACTGACAAAGGGCGCAAAAGAGGCGGGGGTGGAAGGATTTCTCCTGTTTTCCGTTGCCACAAACGCCCATCAGGTGGAAAAGGTGAATAACGGCATAGCGGCTCAGGCAGAGGCGTCCAAAAAAGAGGGATTCAAGACCGTGGGCTTTGCGGGAATGCATCAGGACTTTCCCGATATGGAGGCTGAGATCGAGCGATGCATCAAAATGGGTCTCAAGGGCGTGAAGATACATCCCGATATTCAGGGAGTGGATATAGATGACCCGAGAATGATGCATCTGTATGAGATAGTAGAGGGTCGTATTCCCGTATATTTTCATATCGGAGATAACAGACCCGAGTATCAGTTCTCCCAGCCGAGAAAGCTGAGAAAAGCTCTTGACACATTCCCTCGCCTTGAGGTGGTTGCAGCCCATCTCGGCGGATATATGTCCTGGGACGAAACTGCAAACTGCCTCGCAGGCCACGAAAGAGTATGGTATGATTCTTCAAGCGCCCTCTGGGCGATGACTCCTGAGTTTGCAGGTAAGATGATCGGCATTCTTGGCTCGGAGCGAGTAATGTTCGGAACGGATTTCCCCGTAAAGACCCTTGATACGGAAATAGAGCGATTCCTCGCCATCGACCTCACCGAGCGTGAAAGAGAGGATATCCTCTATAATAACGCCGCAAGCTTTTTGAATCTGGAAGATTGATAGGTTCGCCTTTGTCGGTATGATGGTATTGCTGTACCGTAGGGGAGGAGTTCCCCCTCCCGCCCATCAGTACACGAACCAATACAAAATTTGATGCACAAGCAAAAAATTGAAGGTGCACGTTGCATAGCCTTCCCCCATGATTCGGGGGAAGGTGGCGCTTTGCTCTCTCGTCAAATTTAGAATGAAGTTTATTCCCGGAGCTGAAATATGAATTATCGCTATCGAACGGGGAGCGACGGAAGAGGGTTGAATACGCTGAACATACGTCTATTGGTGTGAAAAAAGAGAGAATCAATACTAAAAATGCCATCCTCTTAAAATTTCAGCTATAACTTCAAGTTTGTGCAGTCAACCCTCTTCCGTCTCCCCCATGGAGATAACTAAAATTAAAATTCAGCGCCGGAAAGATAGAAATCGACAAACTCACCTTCACTTTATGGAGCCACCTTCCCCCGAATCATGGGGTAAGGCTTTGTCTTGATTTCCTATTTGACTTATCGTTTGATGCTATTTGACATATATGAGTTTACGGAGGTGACTTGCTTGAAAATTGGGAATAATATTCTGAAGCATTATCTTAAAAATGTTTATTTTATTACCGGAACTGCCTACGCAGGGAAATCCACTACGGTTAAAATGCTTGCTGACAGATATGGTATGGTTTTTTGCGGAGAAAATTATTTTAATAAGGTATCTGATGTGGTTGCAACGCCTGAGAATCACCCTGATTTGTGCTATATTAAAAATCTCATCGATTGGAAAGAATTTGTTAACCGTTCGCCTGAAGAATATGAGCGATGGATGTATAACACAGGAAGGGAAGCGGCGGAATTTGAGGTAGCCGAGCTGATTTCAATATCAAGGGACAGAAAAGTTATCGTTGACACAAACATCCCCATTGATTTGTTAAAGAAAATTTCAGATTATGATCACGTTGCCGTTATGCTTTCACCGCAATCTATGAGTGTTGAGCGATTCTTTGATCGCGGTGATCCTGAAAAGCAATTTATTCTGAGTGTTATCAATAGCTGTGAAAACCACGAAGCCGTTATGGATAATTATAAACGCGGTATTGCTCTCATAAACAGCCAAAAGCACTATGATGAATATGCAAACAGCGGATTCTTTACTGTTGTAAGAGAAAATGATATAACAGATACAAGAGAAGATGTTTGCGAAAGAATCGCAAAACATTTTGGTCTTACATAATAAAAAACGAAAGGAGAAGCAATGAAACGCTTTACCCGTGATGACAGCCTTTGGGTGAGGCTGCAAAAGGAGACACGTCCCATTTTTTTATACGGCACGGGCAACGGAGCCGATAAGATACTTGACGTCTGCCGGCGCTTCAATATCCCCGTTGAGGGCGTTTTTGCAAGCTCGGATTTTGTTAGAAATCGCACTTTTCGCGATATGCCCGTTCAGAGCATAGAAATGATCCGCGAAAAATACGGCGATGATTTCGTTGTTCTCCTTGCCTTCGGCACAACTCTTTCGTCTGTTGTCGAAAATATTAAGGCGGTTGCCGAAAGACACACTCTTTTTATCCCCGAGGTGCCCCTCTACGGTACCGAGCTCTTTACTTATGAATACTATACAGAGCATCTGTCTGAGATTGAGTCTGCCTGCGAGCTTTTTGCCGATGAGGAGTCCCGAAAGGTATACGAGGATATGATAGGATTCCGCCTCTCCGGAGAGCCGAAGCTCCTTGCAAATGCTGAGAGTATGGCACTTTCCTATGAGGATATACTCGGTGGAGAAAGCTACTCATGCGCTATCGACTGCGGAGCTTACAAGGGGGACAGCACGGAGATGATGGCGAGGGTGCTGAGCCCTGAAAGGATCATCGCAGTAGAGCCTGATCCGAAGACTTATCTGAAGCTTTCGGCATACGCAGAAAATGAGACCCTTACAGAGGTAAAGGCAGTCAATGCAGCAGTGGGAAAGGAGACGGGGACTGTGGAATTTATGTCCTCGGCAAGCCGCGGAAGCGGAAAAGAGGGAATATCCAAAAGCGCAAAATGCAAAACTGTGCCACTTTTGACTGTTGACGAGATAGCAAAGGGAGAAAAAGTGGATCTTTTAAAGCTTGACGTTGAGGGCGATGAGGCAGACGCGATAGAGGGTGCTCTTGAAACAATAAAGAGATGCTGTCCCGCCATGGCGGTTTCCGTTTACCACAGAACGGAGGACATTTTCAGTCTCACAAAGAAGATAAATGAGCTTCTCCCGGACCACGATCTTTATCTTCGCCGCGAGGAGTGTATTCCTGCCTGGGATATTACACTTTTTGCAAAAAGAAATTAAAAAACAGTTGCATTCATTAAAATAATATGGTACAATGACAAGGTGAAAAATGAAACAAGCCGCAGGGTAAGGTCATACCAGCCGGGAGTGTAGCGGCCTCCTCTACCTGAAATCCGCTATAGCAGGGGTGGCATCCCGTTTGGAGGCTTGGTCTTGTACGGTCTGTGTCGCATTTTTTCTGTGTTGAAGGACGGGTCCCAGCGCAATTGGCGGCTGTGAACCATGTCAGGTGGGGAACCAAGCAGCATTAAGCGGTTTAGCTGATGTGCCGCAGGGTTGCCTGTCCGGAGCAGAGGATGCGATGTCGCGTGTAAGCCCATGTCGAATTTCGGGTGTATGATCTTACCTTACGGCTTGTTTTTTATCGTATTTTGAGAAAGGGAAAGAGTATGCATCAGGCATTATACAGAAAATACCGTCCCGCCACCTTTGACCGTGTGTGCGGACAGAGGCATATAACAGACGTTCTCAGCTTTCAGGTAAAAGAGGGCAGAACCAGCCACGCATATCTTTTCTGCGGCTCAAGAGGTACCGGTAAGACCTCCTCGGCAAAGATACTTGCCAAGGCCGTCAACTGTGAGAACCCCCAAAACGGTTCTCCCTGCCTCTCGTGCCGCTCCTGCCTTGATATAGATGCCGGCCTTGCTCCTGACGTTATCGAGCTTGATGCCGCATCCAACAACGGCGTTGACGATATCCGCGATATCTGCGACAAGGCAGTTTATATGCCATCAATGCTGAAAAAGAAGGTGTATATCATCGACGAGGTGCATATGCTTTCCGCCTCAGCCTTCAACGCACTTCTCAAAACTATAGAGGAGCCCCCCGAGCACGTTATTTTCATTCTTGCCACAACGGAGTTCCATAAGGTGCCCGCCACCATCGTCTCCCGCTGTCAGCGCTACGATTTCCGCCGCATCGATATGAAGATAATTGCGGAAAACCTCGCCTATATCGCAAAGAACGAGGGTATATGCCTTGATGAAGAGGCGGCTCTTCTCATCGGCAGACAGGCAGAGGGCGGTATGCGCGATGCCATAGGCCTCTTTGAGCTTTGCTCCTCCGGCGGTGCTGATGTAACTGCCGAAAAGGTGGGCCAGATACTGGGTCTTTCAGGCTATGACAAGGCTCTTGAATGTATGGTCAGCGTTTCAAGGGGCGATATGGCCGCACTTTTCAGAGTTATCAGAGATGTGGTATATTCCTCAAAGGACCTCTCCGTTTTCTGGAAGGAGCTTATATCGGTAGCCCGTGATATGCTGGTCTCCAAATACACCGAGGATCCCAAGGAGTACCTTGACCTTACGGGAGAGGAGACTAAAAAGCTTCTTGAAACGGCAAAGCTGTTCAGTCTTGCAGAGCTTGTTTATCACTGTAAGGTGCTGGATGACGGCATGATGAGAATGACCCGTGACCCATCGACAAAGAGGACCACGGCGGAGTTTTCATTCCTTCGTATGTGCCGTCCCGAGCTTGATACCTCCGTGGATTCTCTCGCGGCCCGTCTTTCAAAGCTTGAGGATGAGGTTTCTTTGGGTACCCCCGTCTCCCGCCCTGTACAGGCAGAGACAGCGGCACCGGCACCTGTTGCCGTACCTGAAAGAGAAGAGGCAGTCTTCGCGCCTGCTCCCGTTTGTGACAGCGCACCTGCACCTGTACCTTCACCTGCACCGACATCCGCGCCTGCCCCCGTGGCAGCGCCCGCTCCCGAACCTGCGGCAAAGAGCGAGGGCGACGGTGGCTATGATAAGGTCCGCGATATCAGCGAGGCAGTGGGTAGACTTGACGGAACGAACCGCGGACTTGCAAGCTTTCTTATGAGCTCCGAGGCCTACGTTTCGAGAGACGGTAAGAGGCTCATCCTCAGAACAGAGCCCTTTGCGGCGATGATGTTCAAGTCTGAGGAATCAAAGTCTGCTGTTGCAAAGGCTTTTGCTTTGGCAAAGATCACAGACGGCGTTGCAACTGTCACCGTTGAGACTATGAAGGCAGGAGAGAAAAAATCCTCCCCCGCAGACGACCTCGGCGGCTGGCTGTGACGACGGTGAATATTCACCGTCGAGTGAAAAAATAATAGAGAAAAGGTACGTTTCCGCTTTGTCGGAAACGGAATTATATAAGAATAATTACAAAGGAGAAATACATATGAAATCCAGACTCCCTCAGGGTCGCGGCGGCGGCCCCGGAAATATGCAGAGCATGATCAAGCAGGCTCAGAAGATGCAGGAGGATATGGCAGCCCTCCAGGAGGATCTCGACGCAAGAGAGTATGAGGTCAAGGCAGGCGGCGGTGCCGTTTGCGTAAAGATCAACGGTAAGCTTGAGGTTTCCAACATCGAGATCGATCCTGACGTTGTTGACCCCGATGACGTTGAAACACTTCAGGATATCCTTACCGCAGCGGTAAACGAGGCTATCAAGACAGTTAACGAGACCAACAGCAATGAGATGGGTAAGATCACAGGCAACCTGAATATGGGCGGCCTCGGTATGCCCGGACTTTTCTGATATGGCAGACTATCCCGAGCAGATCGAGCGGCTTTCCGATATGTTCCGCCGGCTCGGCGGTATCGGAAAGAAAACTGCAATGCGCCACGCCTTCTCTGTTCTTGATATGAACGAGGAGGAGGTAAGGGATTTTGCCCAGGCGCTGATCGCAGCCAAGACCGAGGTGTGCTTTTGCAGGGTTTGCAAGGGTCTCTCCTCTACCGAGGTGTGCCCCATTTGCTCAAACGAGAGCCGCGACAGAACCACTATCTGCGTGGTAGAGGATTACCGTGCCGCAATGGCTGTGGAAAAGGTTCGTGAGTATAAGGGCCTTTACCACGTGCTTCACGGAGTTATCTCCCCTATGAAGGGTATCGGCCCCGACAAGTTGACGGTGAAGGACCTTCTTTCCCGTCTTGACGGAACCGTGAAGGAGGTCATTCTTGCTACAGACCCCACCCCCGAGGGAGAGACCACCGCAATGTATCTCTCAAAGCTCATATCTCCTCTCGGTGTCAAGGTAACGAGGATCGCAAACGGCGTGCCGGTAGGCGGCGACCTTGAATATGCCGACGAGCTGACCCTCAGAAGAGCTCTTGAAGGAAGATATAATATTGAGTGATAACGCAGAAACTTTTTTGAAGAAAAGTTTCCGCACCTTCAAAAAACTTTAAAAACGTAATTTTTTTGAAGTTTTCGTCAACCTTTTTCAAAAGGTTGCGGTTTCTTAAGGCAGAGCCTTAAGTCGCCTCCGCAGAGGCGAAACGCCTTTTGCCTTTCCGGATTCCAAAGGGAACCTTTGGTCGCCCACCGCTTGTGGGCGAAAAAATAACAGTATAGCAAAAGGCTTGTAAGCAGAAAGGAAAAAACAATGGCAAAGATTCAGATGAAAACACCCCTCGTCGAGATGGACGGCGACGAGATGACCAGAATTATCTGGCAGATGATAAAGGACATCCTTATCAACCCCTATATCGACCTCAAGACTGAGTATTACGATCTTGGCCTCGTTCACCGTAACGAGACTGACGATCAGGTAACGGTTGATTCCGCGGAGGCAACTAAGAGACTTGGCGTTGCAGTAAAGTGCGCGACCATCACTCCCAACGCCCAGAGAATGACAGAATATAACCTGAAAGAGATGTGGAAGAGTCCCAACGGCACTATCCGTGCTATCCTTGACGGTACAGTTTTCCGCGCTCCCATCCTTGTAAAGGGTATCTCTACGTATATCCCCACTTGGACAAAGCCCATCACCATCGCCCGTCACGCATACGGAGATATCTATAAGAACACCGAGATGAAGGTTTCAGAGGGATGCAAGGCAGAGCTTGTTGTAACAGCTCCCGACGGAACAGAGCAGAGACAGACCATCCACAATTTCAAGGGTGACGGTATCATCCAGGGCGTTCATAACACAGATGCGTCCATCGCAAGCTTTGCACGCACCTGCTTTAATTATGCTCTTGATACAAAGCAGGACCTCTGGTTTGCAACTAAGGATACTATCTCAAAGACCTATGATCACCGCTTCAAGGATATTTTTGCAGAGATCTATGAGCAGGAATACCGGGAGGCCTTCCAGCGTGCGGGGATCAGCTATTTCTATACCCTCATCGACGATGCGGTGGCAAGAGTTATCCGCTCAGAGGGCGGCTATATCTGGGCCTGCAAGAACTACGATGGCGACGTTATGTCCGATATGCTTGCAACCGCATACGGCTCTCTCGGCCTTATGACCAGCGTTCTCGTATCTCCCGACGGAAAGTACGAGTATGAGGCGGCACACGGTACCGTAACAAGACACTACTATAAGCACTTAAAGGGCGAAAAGACCTCCACAAACCCCATCGCGACCATTTTCGCGTGGACAGGCGCATTCCGCAAGCGCGGCGAGCTTGACTCTATCCCCCAGCTTTGCGAGTACGCAGACAAGATGGAGGCGGCCTGCATCAAGACTATGGAGGACGGCATTATGGACCGTAACCTTTCCATGATGTGCACTCTTGAAAACAAGCAGGCAGTTGATACTGAGACGTTCCTTAAGGAAATTGCAAAACGCTATGAAGCATAAGAAAAAAGCACCCGAATTCGGGTGCTTTTTTGTGCATACGTTGTGTTTTATTGTAGGGTGGGGGCTTGATGGCGCCGCAAATAAAAAAATCAAATCTTTTTCAGAGTCTGGTATGTTGCGCTTTTGTATTGATAGAAAAAACGGATCTATTTGCCAAAAAAGATCAATTCGGTTCATCCAAATTTTCTATCAATTTCCATAATATATAGAGGTAGTCTATTGGTAATGGATATTGTTCATTAAATGATTTCAAAAGATAGATGATTCCATCCTTATAATTGGTTTTATTAACATATGCGTTGCAATTGTGAAATACAGCGATCTCGTTGGCGATACTTGCGCCCATCTCATACTTGCCGGATAAAAACTTTATTAAACTGCGATGAAACAAACGGGCTGTTTGGTAGTGAATATCGTTATTTAAAGAAAACTGTTTGCATAGTTTTTCGTTTCTATTGTAGTGGTATGTTTTAATATCATCAGTGTGGAAAAAAACACCGTCTGAAATTTCTATTCCTTCGATTACTTCTAAATCCACGGCTACTCCGTTTTCGTAGATAACAATAAGCAGACCTAATGGGTTTTGTGTATATGATATATATACAGGATTACCGTAACCGTAAATCAGCTTTTTTAATAGTTCTGCGTTACAAAAGGCACTTATATCTACATCAGAAAAAGCTGTTGAGGTTTTGTGTAAGAAAGAACCGCTTAACCAAATATGAATCCTATTCTCTTTTGCAAAATCCATAACGTAGTCAATATAATGCTGCTGAATGTTCTTCATATGTTGGCTTTACCTCATTTAATTAAGTTTGTCGGCTATTCCTCTGTATATAGTTCGTCATAGTACCATCGCATTGGATTTTCGTGGATATACTTTCTTATTTCGTCATAATCTTCTCGTCCCCGAATAATATGCTCGTAAAAAGAGCTTTGAAATAATTTGCTTGATAAACCATTCTTTTTACATTCAATTGTTGTCAATGATTTATACGCACAAACAATATCTATGATTGTAGGGCGGGGGCGTGCTCCCGCCGCCCCGCCTTTTAAGATCATGATGGCATGGATATGATTTGGCATAATTACGTATTGGTCAATAGAAAGAAATGGGTATCTTAGTTCAAGGGAGAGTAATTGCTGTTTTGCTATCTCTCCGAATATAGTATATTCTATGCCGTTTGTTTTGGCGGGAGCAAGCCCCCGCCCTACGATGCGAGACAATAGGCATCGTCTGTCTTGTGTGCATATTGTTACATAATATGCACCGGTAGAACTATAATCAAATTTATTTAAACGAGGATGCTTTCTGTTTGGAAATTTCATTTTATTATCCATTTTTATCACCAACACCTTTATAACACAAATCGGCAGAGAAAACAATATCTCTGCCGAATTTTGCACATATCCCTATTCAAACCGCCCTTTGACGGTTTGAATCACAATTTTATCTTCTTTTCGCTGTAAGGCATATTTTTTCTGAAGTCGGGTATCTCCATAGCTCTGCCACCGTTTGTGACGGAAAGGGAGGAAAGAAGGCCGACAGCGGTCCACTCCGCAGCCTTATACACGTTCAGCTCGGGCTGAACGCCTGTCTTGCAGGCCTCTATAAAGTCTGCAACGATATAATAATCTCCGCCGCCGTGACCTGCCTTTTCTGCGATCTCGCTCTTCTCCTTGTATCGCTCGGGGAGAAGGTGATTGAAGTTGGAAAGGGGCACCCATGTATCGAAGCCCTTGGGATTGTCCTCAGTAGCAACGGCTACCTTTGCAACGTCCCCCAGACCGCGGGCCGCCTCGTAGCAGCCCTTCGTTCCCTGAATGGAATAATAGGTCATACAATGGGGACGAGGAGAGATGGTGTCAACTCTCACCTTGACGAGCTTTCCACTCTCAAGACGGCACAGAGTTTGGGTGAGATCGTCGCCCCGCAGTCCGCAGTCGTTATGATTTCCGGGAGAAAAGCAGGATATCTCAACTATTCTGTCATCGTCAAAGCACTGCATAACGGGACCCAGGGAATGGGTGGGGTAGAATGCTCCTCTGGTGCCCATCTGCCAATAGTGGCGCCAGGTGCGGTGGCCTTCATAGCAGGTAAGTTCTCTGCAGTCGTGAGTGTATTCGCCCTCGCCGTAGTATATTTCACCGAAAAGTCCGGCCTTTGTCATAGCGCGAATGAGCTGTGACTCGGGCATATAGCAATAATTCTCCGCGAACATATAGATCTTGCCGTTTCGCTCTACCTCCTCAATGAGCCACCAAAGCTCATCCATGGTAACGGCTGCAGTTACCTCGCACATAACGTGCTTGCCTGCCTGCAGGGCTTCGATTGCCTGAGGCACGTGGCAGTGCATTGGTGTGGAAATAACAACGGCATCAATATCCGCATTCTTCAGCATATCCTCGTAAATGCGATAGCATTGGCTGTCATTAAGACCGATCTCCTTCTTTGCTCTTTCCAGTGCTTCCTCTGAGAGGTCGCACATTGCGGTGATGCAGGCCTCCTCCGGCATAGCCTTAACGGCGCCAACGATTGAAAAGCCGCGAACTCCAACGATTCCGATTTTAAGCATAGTTTTCTCCTTAATAGTTCATATAAACAGTACCGTCAAGATCCTTCCAGAAAAAAGCTCCGTTTTCATAGATCATATAGCTGTGGGGAGAATTTTCTTTGGGGATAGAGATGCTTCCGGGATTCATATATGT